>CAZENI010000012.1:0-44171 GCA_964513055.1 uncultured Opitutus sp. | reverse complement strand
CCAGCGCGTCGGCATGCGGAACGACGCACGTCACGACGAAGGGCGGGTCCTTCTCCTGAAAGACGAACAGGAACTGCGGGCGCTCGCAGATGCCGACTTGCCGGATTGCGTCGAGGTACCACTCGGCCTGCTGGTGATAGCCGTAGTCGTACATGGCCTTCTGCAGGTAGCCGGGCTCTGCCGATCGCGTGGTCTTGTAGTCGGCGAAGATCGTTCCGCGGGTGGGCAGCCAGTCGAGCCGAGCTCGGCACCGGATGCCGCTTTCGTCGTCGGCCCAGAACAGCGACTGCTCGGGCTTGCCGTTGGCGAACGCGGCGCCCGCGAACGGGTGGGCCTTGAGCGCCTTGACCATCGCCTTGATGGTCTCGAACTCGCCCCATTTGAGCGGGCGCTTGCCCGTCTCGCGGATGGCCTCGATCTGTGCCTTGCCGTCCTTGGTGCGCGCGTCGTGGCTCTCGGGCAGCACGCCATGACGCTGCGGCCAGGTCTCCCCCTCTAGCAGCCACTCATGCGCGGCCGAGCCTACGTCGAGCGCGTCGGACGGCTCCGGCGGGTTGTTGCGCTCGAACCAAAACTTTGCTGGGCACTCGCCGATGATCTGCCGCGCGCCGGTCGAGGAAAGCTCGGGCCGGGCGTGGTACTGCTCGGCCGGCATCGTGTAGACGCCTTCAAGGATCGTCATGGCTTGGTCACCGCCGATGAAGGAAAGGGCTCGATGATTGGGTGCGATCCGCCAGTCACGACGACTTCCTCGTGGTCGCGAGCGCGCCGCAGTACCATTTGCCGTCGTGCTTAGACTTGACGAGCTTCTGGCCTTCGGGACATTCGAGCGTCGCCTTCCATATGTCGTCCTGAGCCGCTTCGTAGACCGGCGGAATGACGATGACGCCGAGAAGGGCCGCCATGGCGAGCGCGTAAATCATCGCAGCGCACTCGACTGCACGTTTGCCATGTGAATGCCCAGGTAGTGAGCGTTCTTGATGGGCTGGTGCTTCACCTTGGGTTCCCAGCCGAAGAAGCGTAGAAGCGCGGTCATGTCAGCGGTCCTCCAGGATTGCGGCGATCTTGATGAGAGAGGCCCGATAGAGACTGAAAGCCGCCTCCGGGTTGTTGCTTGAAATGAACTCGGTTCTTGGGCCCGTTTCGAGCGCTCGCTCGGCCACCTCCAGCGCCTCCTCGCACCTGCGCTGGTACTCCGACCTGTCGGGCACGGGCTTGTTCAGCGCGGGAGTGCCGGCTTCGGTGGTCATCGTGCGATCTCCCGCTCTCTACGGGCGATGGCTCGATCAAGGAGGCGCATCACCTGGGCGTGGGTGCGGCGAGGGTCGTCGTTGTAGCTGATCATGGAAGCGTTACGTGATCGGGCCTCGATCTCGGCAGCCCTATCGAGAGCGGAATAGAGTCCTTCGATCCCATAACCGATGCGGTCATACGCACCATGCAGGCACCAGCACACAGCCCGCGCACTTGAAGCGCTGACGCCCTGGCCGAGCCTGTCCAGCGCAAAGCTTCCCTTCGTCCACCTCTCCGGCTTGCCGATCAGCCTCTTGATCGCCTTCAGGCCCTTCACGACAGGATCAAGCTTCTTGCTCATCTTCCCCTCCTAGGACTTGGGCTGAAGCGCGGCGGTGAGGGCGTTGATCGCGCCCAGCTTGCTCACTGTCGCCGTATCGGCGCTATCTCGCGGATGGTGATGCGATGGGAGGTTGTTGATCGCGCCCACGGCCACCGCGAGCGTGCGCCTGCGCTCCTCTGTGAGGACGGCGTGCATCTCTCGCTCGCACCGCGTTCCCGCGTATGCCTCATGAGGCCGGGCGAACCATTGGCGGCACGCCTCCTCCGCCGTCATCAGCTTCGGGCGCTCGTGTTCGCGCTTGGCGGCGACGGCGGCGACCAGATCGCGAAGCGCGATATCATACGAAGTCGCGTCAAAGTAGTTCTTGGTTCCCCTTTCGTAACACCGGGCAACCGCCTGCGCCGCGCGGACGATCTCCTTGTCGAACTCAGTCATTCTCGTACATCTCCCCTAGGACTTGGGTTGGCGCCTGGCCGATCACTTCGAGATGGCGGAAGGCTGCCTTGCGGATGCGCTCGGGTGCGACAGGACTGGTGGCGAGGTTCCAGAGGTTCGCCTGAGCGAACATCGCTATCTCGGTTGTCGAGTGCCGAGCGTTGCGGGCGGAGCGCCAGTAGCTGACGGCGTGGAGGTACACGTCCTGACGCCACTGGACTCGTGTGTTGATCGCGTAGGTCATGCGACGGGCTTCCCAGCGAGGCCGCAGTAGCCGCATTCGGGAGGCGTCTTGAATTCGTCGGGGGCCCACCGCCAAGCCATGCACTGAGATGCAAGGCACGTTGCCCCGCCCTTCGGAAACGAACAGCGGCCTTTCTCCCCGTCAACGATGCGGTTGTATGCGCCCTGCGGGTTTTGATGCCGCGACGAGCCGTCATCAGCAATATGGCCGCCTACAGCGCGCACAAACGGGCACCACCTCGTCTTGGCTTCTTATTCCGTGAGCATGATCTACTCCGCAGCTACCCGATGAGCCTTAAGCTCACGTCGCTCTACGAGGGCCTGTGCTTCCTCGTACCTCTCGACAGCGCCGGCCAGGTTGCAGTCTGAAAGCGTGTCATCGAGGTAGTTGATGAACTCCGTCAGCGAGGGCTTGAGTTCGTAGGGCAAGCACGGCTCCTTCTGGAGCGCCTGGGCCTTCTCAATGATGCTCGTCACCTCTCGGGAGAGTTGAGTGAGCGCGGCGAGGGTCTGGGCTTCGGTCATGGTCATGACTGGGCATCCGGGAGGATCAGCCCGCCGTGCTCCGCGACGATCTGCTCGATGACCTCGATGGGTACGTAGCCGTAGACGGTTTCCGTTGGGTCCGTGTCTTCGCCGCCGTCGATGTAAGGCATCAGCGCCTCGACACGCTGGGACGGGAAGCCAACCTCGACCGCGCTGTAGTGGTCGGCGAAGTCGTCGCGCGGAGAGCTGTAGGCGCCGCGGTGCCCCTGGACGCTCATTGAAAAGCCATCCGCGCACCTCATGACCGGGAAGACATTGCTGACCGCGCCATCGCGGTAGGAGCGCATGCCTCCGAGCATCGACGTGTATTCCCACTTCTGCGGATCGAACGCCTTCGGGTAGAAGCGCTTGAAGTAGTCGTTAACGAGGTCGGCCATCTCTCCTACTCCCCCTGCTGTGTGACGGAGGACTTCAGGGCGGCCCACGCGCGGCGCAGATCGCCGAGTTGGCACTGGATCGTGACGGGGCTATCGTTCGGAACGGCAGTCTCGTGTTCGCCGCTTTCGGCCGTCCCCGCGAGCAAGCGCAGCGCCTCAACCAGCGCGTCATGGTTGTTGACGGCGTGGACGATCAGGGCGGCGTTGGCGTTCTCCATCTCCTGCGGGCTATCGCCAGTCGCGCAGATCGCGACACTGTGACGCGGAGGCTTGCCAGCGATCCGAGCGGCCTTGATCGACATCATCGGTTCATCGGCAGTCCCGACGTTCACAACGAACCACGGCCTCGGCGTCGCCTTCGAGAAGTCCTGCGCGCTCATGAGCGTCCGCCTTCTGATGATTGATGGGGCTAGCTAGTGCTGTGTTAGGCGGTGGCCTTCGAGAGCGCGGCGCGGGCAAGGTCAACGGGCGCTCCGTCGTATCCGCCGAGATCGCAGTGACGGACGAGCAACTGCAGCGTCTCCAGCAGATCGGCGTGCCCTTCGATGGCGCGCGTCTGTCGCTCTATCGTGGCAATCAGGTCTCCGACGACGGCCACGCCATGAGCGACGTGCATGCGCTGAAGCGGTGAAATACCGAAGCGCGTCATTCCCTCGGCGATGTTCGGGAGCGGCTCAACCCACGCTTCGGCTCGCGCGATGATGTCGTCCGCCCTCTTCTGGTCACCGCCGCTGACGGGTAGGCTCGTTGCTGAGGTGCGATCAGCCACATCAGATGCTTTCACCGCCACTCCTCCTCTTGCATGTCCCCCACCGGGGCGACTGAGGAGGAGGATAGTAAATATCCTACATACCGTCAAGCAGAATGATAGGAATTTTACTACACCTCGGACGCGATGAGGCTGCCGGCGCCATTCTCGTAGAGATCAGTTGGGTTTAGAGAGGGTCCAGCGGGGCGCCGTGTGCAGGCTTATGAGGGGCGCCCGCTTCTCTTTGTGGACGGCGTGCTGACTGCCAGTGCGCCCCACCGCGTCGGGGCGTCCGCCAATCTGGGAATTGTGCACGGTCTGGTGCATGACGACCGCGACGCAGCGGTCAGACCCGCAGAAATCCTCGCCACAACAGCCGCTTAGGCGTTTGTCTTTTGGCATCGATCCCCCGCTTGAGCGAGAAATTGACGCATGTTTGTCTAAAATTCGCAATGACGAATTGAACGGATAGTTAATTCTCGTCTTTGAATAGTGCGAGGGTGACGAGCGGGTCGTCATCAAGACCCGCCTCGATCCTGGCCTTTTGGATCCGCTCGTAGGCTTCGATCACTTTATCCGCGAAGAACTCCGGGCCGCTCTTGTCGGCTTCGGCGACGAACGCCCGGACGATGAGCTTGCGGAGCGTGCGGGCATCGTAGGGCAGGCCCATGCCTGGCGGAGGAGGGGCGAGCGGGACCAGAGGAGGCGGGGCCAGCTGCTCGGGCTGGATGCCGAGCATCTGGGCGACGGCGGCGCGCTCGCGCTCGGGCAGGAAGCGGGGTGAGCCCCGGCTGACGTATTGCTGGATGTAGGAGTGCGATCGGCCGATCTGCTTCGAAATGGTTGCCAGGGCCAGGTTCTTCGCCTTCGCCCGTTCTCCAACCAGCCTTCGCGCGGCTTCCGCTGCAGCGTCCATCCCACCGAAATCTATGAGGATTCCGTTAGATTCGCGCGGCGGAAGCATCCGCTGTTGACTTGTAGGAATTTTACTATTATTTTTACGCTTCATGAGCGTCACCGTAGACCCGCATCCGCTCCTGGCCCGCGTCGAGCGCTTCCTGTCGAGGACGGGAATGAAGCCTTCGACCTTCGGGATGGTCGCGGTCGGAGATCCCAATTTTGTCTACCAGCTTCGAGAGGGCCGCGAGCCGCGCCGGAAGACCGTCCAGAAAGTGATCGACTGGATGGCCAACCCAACCAAGGAAGCCGCATGAGCGGGCGCCCCCTCACGGAGACGCCCGCCCTTGTGTCAGCGGGGGTAGGAGCCGATCGCGCTGATCGTGCTCAGATCGTTCTCAAGGTACGCCCAGAAGGTCTTCCCGCTGGCGCAGTTCGCGGCGACGATGCCGAGGGCGTAGACGGACTGCGTGACCATGGCCTCCCCGGTGGTCGCCATGGCGGCGATGAACTCGTTGCCGTTGATGATGCCGGCGATGCAGACGGACATCGAGAAGCTGTTCCAGCCGGCCTTCACGGCCTTGGCGGTGCCGGGGTCCATCAGGCCCATGGGCTTGGCCTGGGGTCCGCCGGCCGGTCCATCGGCAGCCGTGCCGGGATTTCCTTTGAGCTTGAGGGCGAGTGCTTCGACCTGCGGATGGTCGGCCAGGGGCTGAGCCATGGCGGGGGCGCTGAGGGCCAGAAGCATCGCGACGACAAGGGGACGCAACATTCGGTTTCTCCTTCGGTTGGCGCTGAAGTGCCCCGCGCCTGCGGGCTGGTGGGTCGCTGAATGGAAGAGGCTGCCAATTTCGACAACGGCACGAAGTTGAGCGCCCGAGCGTTGCGGGCCCTCGATAACACCGACGCCATGCCCCGCGCCCTTCGCGAGTGCGTGCACGAGTTCGGCTATGAGATTGTTGAGGAATTTTGCCAAGCCGGCGTCCGTAACCCCACTACGATCCGCCGCCTGGTGCATGCCGCGTGGTGCGGCGCTCGCGCCCCGGCGCAGCGCACCGGAAGCAAAAACTCTCACATTTCGCCGGTTCTTCGACACCTCGACTGGCTGCTGATCCAGTCCGGCGCCGCGATCACCGCGAAGACCTTGTTGCGCGAACTCAAGCAGCATGGGCTGTTCGTCGTGCCCCATTTCCCCAACAAGGCGATGGTCGACGCCAGCCTCGCTTACACGAGGACCGTGGGCACCGTTTCCAAGACCGAGAAGCATTGCGGGCGGATCGACGCTGCCCTCAAAGCCGCTGCCAAAAGCATGTGGCCCTTCTTGTTTGAGGATGGAAAGTGATGCCACGGCTATTCGCCCTTGCCCTTGAGGCTGGCCGCCGTATCACGGCAGCGCGGATGCACGCGGCTGAGGGCCTTCGCGCGGTCGAGGATGCGCGGGAGCAGATCGCCAACCCACACGCCGGGTCGAGTCTCCCTGGCGCAAACTGCCCCGAGGACCGTTCCAAGCGGCCTCGGGGCTTTTCTCTTCGTATGCAACGTGCTGTCGTTCACGGGACGCATTCCAACACGGAGCCCGTGCGATGAAATCCCCGATTTCCCGGAAGTTTACGGCGGTTGTCGGCCCAATCATGGGCGCGGCATTGGCTAAACGTTTCGAGGGCAGGGCAGGGGCGAAGCGGCTGGCCTATGAGGTCGGCTCGTCCGAGGACACGGCGCGGATCATGCTGGCGGGGCAGGTGCCCCACGGCGAGTACCTGCTGGCGACGTTCGCGAGGTTCGGGTGGACCTACATTCGCGAGCTGCTAGAGCCCATCGCGGGGGAGATGCCGACCCAGGCGGAAATCGCCGAGGTCGCGCTGATGAGGAGGTCGTTGGATGGTGAAGTGGTTCCTCTCCCTGTTCTCGGCACTGCGCCGGTGGCGCTGGCATCGCGACCGGGCCCGGCATCACCTGAACAAGGCGGACTCGATCGCGACGAGGGCGGGGTGGGTCAAGCCCTCGTCGTCACCCGCCGATCACTCGCCGTCGTCGCCGGCCGGAAGTCGCACCTAGCGACGCACCTTCGACGGTGGTCCGAGAGCCTTGGGCTTGCCGAGCGGTCGAGCCTCGTCACCATGGCGATGTCGTCGCCGCAGCACCGGACCTCGCTGGTAACGCAGCGGGGCCTGGATCTGATCTACGGGCACATATCGCCCGCCTTCCGTCTCCACGCACCTGACCGCGAGAAGCTGATCGGGCGTCCAACCACGGACACCTTCGACAAGGGCTACGCGGAAGCCTGCGCTCAGAACACGCGCGACGTGATCGCCTCCGGGAAGCCGGCGGTCGATGACGTGCGCGCCCGGGTCAAGGTCGAGCCCGGGGTCTATCTCGACCTCACCTATAGACGGCTGGTCCTTCCGTACCTCGAAGGCGGGGTGCGGTTTGCGATCTGCGCGTCGGAACCACTGGCTGGAGTTGCATGAACGCACGGCCCTCGTTCAATGGCGCCCGCGATTTCCTGTTGGGCGAAGGCCGTGCACGACAAACCGTCATCGAGGCGGTTTCGCGCCTTGATGGCTTGGCGCTCGAAGCCGGCATCCTGTTCAGGCCGAGCTTCAACCCCGCCGACCTCGACGATGCTGATGCCCCGCTCAATCAGCGGTACACCAGCGGTCGCCTGACCAGCCGGAACTTCGTCGGCATCAGCGGCAACTTCTTTGGCGGCGAGACCCGCCAGGCCATCCGCCTCTACAACTGGTACGACGGCGCCACGCTCGCCAGCGAAAGCCGCGCTCTCCGCGTCTACTACGATCATCCCGACGACGCGGAGCACACCGAGCACGCGATCATCGCGGCGCCCATCGCCGACCGCATTCACGGCCGGGTCTGCTTCAACGGCGCCGTCTGGGTAGCCCCCGACATGAGAGGCCCGCGCCCCGAGCTCGGCGGCGTGTTCGTCTCACAGATCGTCTCCGCTCTCTCGCGCATGTTCGCGCTCTACCTGTTCGATCCCGACTGGTGCATCGCGACGACGCCCGAGGATCATTTCCTCAAGGGCACGAGCGAGCGCTACGGCTGGGCCGGCATCGCCGATCCCTGTCACGTCGAGAACATCGGCAACGGGCCGGTGAAGGTCCGCCTCATGTGGTCGCGTCGCGAAGACATGCTGGCCGAGGCCGAGCGGATCGCCAGTGAAGGCTTGAGGGCACCAGAATGAAACGCACCCCCGCCATCGCCTACCTCGAACAGCGGGTAGAGAAGGCCGAGCGAGACATCAAGCTCGCGAAGGTCTCCCGGATCGCCGGGAAGCTACCCAAGGCACAGAGGAAGCACCGGCTTGCCGTGGCGCGTCTCGCAGCGGCGAGGCCGGCGGCGTGAAGCCCGAGCAAGCCCTACAGATCCAGATCGTCAACACGCTCCGCGTCTGCGCCCCTGACGTGCTGGTCTTCCACGTCCCCAACGGCGGCAAGCGCAACGTGCGCGAGGCGAAGCGTTTCAAGGAAATGGGCGTAGTTGCCGGCATCCCGGACCTGATCTGCCTGTGGGCCTTCAAGAACATCGGCTTCATCGAGGTCAAGGCGGGGCGCGGGACGACGACGGACAGGCAGGCCGAGATACACGACCGCCTGGACGACATGCACTTTCACGTCGCCGTCGCATGGTCCGTCAGCGACGCGCTCGCGCTGCTGTCTCGATGGGGCGCACCGATCAACGGAAGGATTGCGGCGTGACCGAAAAGCGCAAGGGCAAGGTCGAGGTACGCGAGATCGGCGGCAACGTCCTGATGACCGTCCGCGCTCCGCGAGACGGGGCAGGGCGGGAGACATCGACGGCCGACCTCAACGTCCTCTTCACGCCGAGCGAGTGGGCCACCTTCACCAACGAATGCGTCTTCCTCAATGCGGGGCTCAAGCGATGACTGTTGCAATCACGCCCATACAGAAACGCGTCTATGACCGGATCGTCGAGCTTACGGACACCGGCAAGAAGACACACCAGGGACAGGTATCCATTCCCGGCGTCCCCGGCTCGACCACGAACCACTACATCGTCCTGTTCGCCATGCTCGGGCTTCTCAAGCTCGAGATGGAGACCCGCAAGAAGCGCAAGATCACCCTTTTGGTCGGCCCGGAGGGCGTGGAGACCGTCTCGGTCGGTTCGATCATGCACCTCCGCATGGGCGGCCGGCAGCTTCGTGAGGACAGGCGCCCGCGTGACGACGGGAAGTTCAGCCGGGCCTTCGAGGACGCCTTCGGAGGCAGGGGGTATCCGTCTCTCAGGATGAAGGCCGATCTGCCGTTCAAGGGCAGCGCCAGGGCCGATGCGAGGGCGCTGTGAGTGGCATGCTTCCGGTCGAGGGAGGCATCCCGATCCCGCCGCCTTCCTGCAAGCAGGGGGGGCGACCTGCCGGCGTCAACTACGTGTACCCGTGGCGGAAAATGCGGCCCGGGGACAGCTTCTTTGTCCCTGCCGATCGCTCGTGGGTGAACCGCATTCAAAGTCGGCTCTCCACGCTTGGGCGCCATCGCGGCGACGTCATAGGCGCCTCTTTCACAACCCGCATCGTCGAGGGCGGCGTCCGCGTCTGGAGGGTAGACTGATGGCCCGCATTCGATCGATCAAGCCCGAGTTCTGGACGCACGAGAAAACGACGGCGTGCTCCCGCGACGCCCGCCTGCTTTTCATCGGGCTCTGGAATTTTGCTGACGACTCCGGGAGGGCTCATGACTCCTCACGAGAACTCAAGATGCGCATTTTGCCAGGGGACGATGACATCACCTCGGCGCATGTCGAGGCGTGGCTTGACGAGCTTGCCAATGCGGGCCTGATCGTCCGCTACGAGGTCGAGGGCAAGCGCTACATTCAGATCAAGGGATGGCATCACCAGAAAATTCAACACCCTACGCCATCAAATTTCCCCAATCCTCCTGAGCGATCAGAAGTTCTCATGAGCCCTCATGAGCCCTCACTCTTGAAGGGAAGGGAAGGGAAGGGAAGGGATATACCACCTTCGCCTTCGGCTACGGTGGGTAGCGCGTCGCCTTCGGCGCCGCTCGCCGTCCCGGCTCCGACGAAATCGAAGGGCTCACGCTTGCCGAGCGATTGGGAACTCCCTCAGCCCTGGCGCGACTGGACGACGACGCACCTCGCCTCGACGGGCGCAAGCGCCGGCACCATCGCCGCCTGGATCACGACCACCGCCGAGGCGTTCAAGGATCACTGGCTGCAATCGTCCCGGCCCACGGCGGTCAAGCGCGACTGGCAAGCGGCGTGGCGCGTCTGGGTGCGGAAGGAAACCACCGATGGCCGTGGCCCGAAGCCTTCGCCGGGTGATCCGCCGGCCGTCGTGGTCAGTCTCGCGCCCGAGAAGCGCCTGCGAGACTCGACCATCGAGGAACGCGAGCTTGCCAGCCGCGTGCGGAAGGTCTGCGGCAAGCTGACCACGGACGCCGAGGTCGCGGAGTGGCGAAAGCTCGACGCCGAGCGGCCCCCGCCGACCGCCATGCCCGACATCCCCGAGTTCATGCGGAGGACGGCCTAGTGCCCACCAAGTCCCAGAAGCGCGCCCGCCGCCGCCAGGCCGTCGACAGGTCCGAGCGTGTCGGCCCCACCCCGGAGACCGCCGCCAAGCTCATCCCCGACCCGTTCAACGTGCTCGTGGAGCGGGGGCTCCTCGACACCGCGCAGCGTGACGCGGGCCTGGAGATCCGGGCGATCTGGTACGCGATCACTGGGGGGCTTCTGCCGAAGGCCGGCGAGCGGTCCTCGCACCGATCCGGCGAGGGCATGTCCGAGGAACTCGCCTCAACTCACGCGCTGGTCTACGTGCCTTGGTGCGCGAAGTGGGGAAGGGCCGTCGCCGACGTGATCGACCTCGTGGTGGACGCCATCGCCCCCGACAGCCCGGCGCATGTCGCGCTTGCGCTCGCGGACTATGCCCGTCGCCGCAGGGAAAGGCCGCCGATCAAACAAGCCGCTTGACCCTAACCGCTTAATGGGTTATTGACATTCTCGAAAGTCTCAGAATTGCGTCCAGGGCCCGCCAGCGGCGGGTCTTTTTGCATTGGAGGCCGCCACGTTCTCACTTCCGAGCCGGGGCCGCCCCGATAAGCTCGCCCGCTTCCTCGACGGCTACACTTCGACCGGCGCCACCGCCCCTGTGCGCCTTCGCCTCGATCAAGACGATCCCGACATCAAGTCGTACTACGAAATCATCCTCCCGCCCTCGTGGACCCGCGTCGTTCGCCCGCGTCTTCCGGGTGGAGCGAACGCAGCCCATGCGGAGATGTTCGCCGAGCATCCCGACCTCGACTGGTACGGCCTGCTGGCCGATGACGTGATCCCCCGCACGAACGGATGGGACAGGGCCCTGATCGAAGCGGCGGGCAAGGACAAGCTCGCCTTTGCCGATGACGGCTTTCAGGGCGGCAACCTCGCAACGCACCCCCTGATAGGGGGCGACCTGATCCGCGCGATCGGCTGGCTCTGCTGCCCTGCTGTCGGCCACAACTACGCCGACACCTGCCTGCACCTGATCGCCAAGCTATCCGGCCGGGAAGTCTACCTTCCCCACGTCAAGGTCGAGCACATGCACCCGTTGGCTGGAAAAGCCAAGGAAGACGCGACCTACCGCTACGCCCAGGACTTTGTGAAAGACACGCAGGCTTTCTACAAGTGGCGCGGCATGTCCCTGCGACCCATCGTCGAAAAGCTGAAGGCGGCGTAACAGCGCTTACGGCGGCGACCTCCGCACGGAGAACCGCAAGATGGCTACCCGGCTCCACCCCGAGCACGACGCCCGCACACGGGCAAAAATCCAGACAAGTCAGCTCGTCAACCGGTTGAGCCAAATCGGCATGGGCGAAGCCGACTGCACGCCGACGCAGATGAAGGCAATCGAGATCCTGCTGCGCAAGAGCTTGCCCGATCTTACCTCCGTTGCCTTGACCGGCGGCGAGGGCGGGCCGGTGCAGATCACCGTGACGACTGGCGTTCCGCGTGGAGATTGAAACCGGCTACGTCGCCCGTCCTCAGTTCGTCCCGCTTCACACCCGCAAGAGCCGCTGGGCCGTCGCCGTAGCACATCGGCGCGCGGGCAAGACGGTTGCCTGCATCAACGATCTTCTGGACGCGGCGCTTCGCTGCACGCTTCCCGATCCGCGCTTCGCCTACATCGCACCGCTCTACACGCAGGCGAAGGACGTGGCTTGGAGCTACGTCAAGCGGTACGGCATGACGATCCCGGACGCTCAGGCGCATGAGAGCGAGCTTCGGCTTGATCTGCCTGGTGGGCGGCGCATCCGGCTCTATGGCGCGGACAACTACGACCGGCTTCGCGGCGGCTATCTCGACGGCGTGATCCTCGACGAGTACGCGGACATGGACCCGCGCGCATGGTCCGAGGTCATTCGCCCCATGCTGGCCGACCGGCGGGGTTGGGCTGTCTTCATCGGCACGCCGAAGGGGCGCAACGGCTTCTGGGAGGTGTGGGACCGGGCGGGCTCCGAGCCCGATTGGTTTCGCATCATGCTCAAGGCGAGCGAGACGGGCCTTCTTCCTCAAGGGGAGCTGGACGACGCGCGCCGGGCGATGACGCCCGAGCAGTACGAGCAAGAGTTTGAGTGCAGCTTCCAGGCTGCGATCCAGGGCGCCTACTTCGGGCGCGAGATGCAGGCGGCCGAGACGGACAACCGCATCGCCCGCGTCCCCTGGGAGCCGCGCCTGCAGGTGCACACGGCCTGGGACTTGGGTATCGGGGACTCGACCGCGATCTGGTTCGTGCAGGTCACGGGCAATGAGATCCGGTGGATCGACTACATCGAGAGTTCCGGCGTCGGCCTGGACTGGTACGTCAAGCAGCTCAAGGACAAGCCGTACAGCTACGAGAGCCACCTTCTGCCGCATGACGCGGAGGTGAGGGAGCTGGGCACGGGTCAATCCCGCGTCGAGACGCTGCAGAGCCTCGGGCTGAACAACATCCGCGTGATCCCGGCGCAGCGGAAGGAAGACCAGATCAACGCGCTCCGCCTCGTGCTTCCCCGGTCGTGGTTCGACGCGGAGAAGTGCAAGCGGGGCATCGAGGCGCTGAGGCAGTACCGGGCCGAATGGGACGACAAGCGCAAGGCGTTCCGCGAGCGGCCCCTGCACGACTGGACAAGCCATCCGTCCGACGCGGCGATGGTGCTGGCGCAGTCCGTGCCGCAGGCGTCGTCAAGCTGGGCCAAGCCGATCAAGTACGTCGAGACCGGGGTGTATGTATGACCTTCGAGCAGATCATCGGCGCAGTGATCATCGCTGCCCCGCTTGCCTGGGTCGTCTGGGCAAACTGGCCGGACAAGCCAAACCAAGCCAACTCCGTCCCGATGTGGTGGGCCACGTGACCTTCGCCGAGCGCCAGGCCATCGCCCAGATCATCACCCTCGTCCAGCGCGTCGAAGCGCTTGAGGCCGAGGTCGCCGCGCTCAAGGCATCCCGCCCGGTGCTCAAGCTGAAGGATGCAAGGCCGAATGGCTAATTTGGGAAAAAGTTTTCTCTATATGGGCCCCGACACCATGCCGTGCGACCGATGCGGGGCGCCGCGCATCATCGGGCACTGGCGCCTGTGGCCTTGTCTGCAGTGTGACCTGCCGCCGGCCCGGAAGGACGAAGAGCCCGTTCAGGTGCGGACGGTGAGCGTTTCCTGATGGCTAAGATGGACGAATCCACCCTGAAAGCCGTGGTCGCGAACGAGGTTCGCCGCGCCATCGGCTACGTGGGCGGAACCATCGCCATCGAGCGCGAGAAGGCGCTGAACTACTATTACGGCCGCCCCTTCGGGAACGAGATCGAGGGCCGGTCGCAGGTCGTCTCGACCGACGTGGCTGACGTGATCGAATCCGTCATGCCCTCGATCATGAAAATCTTCACCGCAGGCGACGACGTGGTGAAGTTCGAACCGCAGGGCCCGGAGGACGAGGAATCGTTCCAGCAGGCGACCGATTACTGCAACTGGATATTCAACCGCGACAATGACGGATTCCTGATCCTCCACGACTGGATCAAGGACGCGCTCATGCAGAAGCTGGGCGCGGTCAAGGCATGGTGGGACGAGTCCGAGGACGTGACGGAGGAGACCTACCAGGGTCTCACGGACTTGGAGCTGCAGCAGCTTCTGCAGGACCCCGAAGTCGAGCCCATCGAGCATTCGCAGTATCCCGACCCCTTGGCGGCCATCCAGCCGCCGGTGCAGCCCGAGGAGGCGGCCGAGGGCCATAGTCCCCCGCTTGCCTCGGGTCAGCAGCAGGTGGAGCCCCAGCCGGGCCCGATGCTGCATGACGTGAAGCTGCGCCGCACCTCCAAGCTGGGCGCGGTCAAGATCGTCGCCATCCCGCCCGAGGAGTTCATTGTCAGCCCTGGCGCCCGTGATCGCACGGATGCCCGCCTCATGGGCCATCGCAAGCGCACCACGCGCACCAAGCTCAAGGAAGAGGGCTACGACCCCAAGATCGTGGACGACATCCCCATCACCGACGACACGTACCTGAACTGGGAAGCCCTGTCGCGTCGCAAGGACGAAGACCGTCCGATGGACGCCTACAACGACACGCTCGACAAGACGAGCGAATGGATCTGGGTTACCGAGTGCTATATCCCGGTCGATTACGACGGCGACGGCAAGGCCGAGCTCCGCAAGGTCACGGTTGCCGGCCCGGGCGATACGTCCGTCCTGTTGGACAACGAGCCGGCCGAAGAGGCGCCGTTCTACTTCCTCTGCCCGATCCGCACGCCGCATAAGCTGATCGGCCGATCGCTCGCCGACCTCGTGATGGACATCCAGCTTATCAAGTCCACGCTGCAGCGGCAGTTGCTCGACAATATGTACCTCGTGAATGCGCCGCAGACGGTGATCATCGAGGGGCAGGTTAATCTGGACGACCTCTTGACGCGCCGCCCGGGCGGGGTCGTGCGCGCCAAGAGCCAAGGGGCGGTCGAGCCGCTGGTTACCCAACCGATGCTGGCTCCCGCCCTGCAGGCTATCGAGTACGTGGATTCCGTGCGCGAGACCCGGACGGGTGTCACCCGGTACAACCAGGGCCTTGAGGCGGACTCGCTGAACCACACCGCGACGGGCGTCAATCGCATCTTCTCGGCCGCGCAGGAGCGGATCGAGATGATCGCCCGCATCTTCGCCGAGACGGGCGTCAAGGACCTGTTCCGGGGCATCCTGCGGCTTGTCGCCAAGCACCAGCAGAAAGCGCGCATCATCCGGCTCCGCAATAGCTGGACGCCGATGGACCCGCGCGAGTGGAACACCAACATGGACATGTCCGTGTCGGTGGGCCTCGGCACGGGCAACAAAGACCAGATGCTCGCGCACATCATGGCGATCATGCAGTTGCAGGAGAAGATCGCGATGTCCGGCGGGCTGGGCTCGATGGTCACGCCCGCGAACATCTACAACGCCGCGTCGGACGTGGTGAAGAACTCGGGCCTCAAGTCCGAGGATCGTTACTTCACCGACCCGTCGAAAGCGCCGCCGCAGCAGCCCAAGCCGGACCCCGAGATGCAGAAGGTCCAGGCCCAGATCCAGGGCGACCAGATGAAGGCGCAGAACGACCTTCAGCTTCAGCAGGCCAAGATGCAGGCCGACATGCAGTTGAAGCGCGAGCAGATGATGCTCGACTTCCAGCTTAAGCAGGAAGAGTTGCGGATCAAGGCGCAGCAGGGCGCGTTCGCGCCTCAAGTCACGGTCCCGTCGCCGGTATGACCGACGATCCGATCGAGCGCGATCGCACGCGAGGCGTCCGCGCCAAGGAGCTTCTGGACAACGAGCTTGTCCAAGAGGCGCTGGCGACCTTGAAAGACGAATACGTGAAAGCCTGGGAAGCCTCTCCCGCCCGCGACAGCGAGGGGCGCGAGAAGCTGTGGGTGATGGTCAAGCTCGTGGACAAGTTCCGTGGGCACCTTGAGCAGGTCTGGGAGTCGGGGAAGCTCGCCGACGCCCAGCTTGTGGAGATCGAACGCCGGAAACGCTTCGGCATCTTCTAACCGCCCTTAGAGGATCACATGAACTTGCGCGGCTTCTCGTGGCGAGAGGGTTATCTGTGGGGAAAGGTCGTCGGGTATGCGGGAGCGGGGGCCGAAAGTCCCATCATTCCGCCCGACTTCCTCGACGGCAACCTTCCCCCGGCGGCGGTTGACGGCTTCGACGCCTTCGGCTGGCAGCCGGACGGCGACAGGTTCGCCCATCGCCCGGCGATGATGGTCAAGCACGAGCGGGTTTCGGTGCTCCGCAGCTCGCTCGGGCGCAACAGGTGGCATCTGGTTCTCGCGGATGGCATCTGCGACCGCGATAGCTACCACGACGGGGCGTGGATTGGCCCGCATATCGGCGAGACGGTGGCGTTCGACCTCCCGGAAGACCGGAAGGCGATCATCAACCTCATGGATCAGGCGCCGATCGACGCGCGGGTGAAATCACCCTGCGTGCTGGTAGGACACTTCTGGGCCGAGAATTACGCGCACACGCTCCTAGAGACGTGCTCGCGCTTCTGGTACCTCGAAAAACACCCCGACCTGGCGAAGCTGCCGGTCGTGTGGGACCTCAACAAGCCTTGGCAGAAGGAAATCGCCGAGTGGTTCGTGCCCGGCCAGGTCAAAAGCCTGCCGCACAACCATGTGTATTTCGACGAACTGTACGTGCCGAGCTTCTACAGCAACGTCGGCATGTCCCAGGCGCAGATCCAGTGGCTGCGCAAGCGTTTCGGCGCCCCTGACGAGCCCGGCAAGCGCAGGATCTACGTTTCCCGCGCCGATGCCCTCGAGCGCAGGGTCGAGAACGAGAATGAAGTCATCGACCTGCTGAAGTCCTTCGGCTTTGAGACGGTCATGCTGACGGGGATGAGCGTCGCCGAGCAGAAGGCGCTCTTCGCCGAGGCCGAATGCGTGGTCATGCCGCACGGTGCGGGCTGCGCCAACATGCTTTTCGCCGGCAAGGGCTGCCGGATCATCGAGTTCGTGCCCGAGAGCTACCAGCATCCGATGTACTGGCACATCGCCAAGTGGTCGGGCCACTGGTACGGGCGAATGGTCTGCCCTGACGGGGCGAACAAGGACATGCGCGTGAATGTGGAGACGCTGAAGCGCGCGATCGCATCCGCCGGCCTCTAGGTCGCGGACCCCGGAGCGTCGAGAGACGCCCCATCCCTTAGAAGGACGTTTTCATGTCAGAAGCAGCGACCCCGGCAGCGCCGGAAACTGCAGGTTTCACGCTTACCGAAGCGGCATCGCAGATCGAAGGGCTCCTCACGGGACCGGCTGAGGCCGGCACACCCGAGCCCGAGAAGCGGCGAGCCGTAGCCGAAACCGAGCCCGAAGCCGTCACGCAGCCGGCAGAGAGCGAAGTCGAGGCACCAACGGACGATCCGTCTGCGGACGGTCCCGACGCCGAGGCCGAACCGGCTCAAGAGCAGCCTTTGATCGAAGTCACCCTCCCGGGTGGCGAGACGGCAAAGGTCACGCTCGAAGAGCTGCGCAAGGGCTATTCGCGCGAGTCGGACTACACCCGCAAGACGATGAAGCACGCCGAGGAGGTGAAGGCTTTCGAGTCTTCCCGCACTCAGCAGCTTGAGGCGTTCAAGCAGGCTCTCGGAACACTCCGGGCCGAGCTCGACGGTCTCGTGGTCAATGAGGAAAAGGTCGATTGGGACAAACTTCGCCAGGAAAGCCCGGCGGAGTTCGTGCGCTGGAAGGAATACTTCCGCGACATGAAGGACAAGCGGGCGGCGGTCATGCGCGAGCAGGAGACCGTGGCCCAGGCCGAGGCCGTGAAGGCCCGGCAGCAGCATCTTGAGACGCTGAAATCCGAGAGCGAGCAGCTTTCCAAGAAGCTCCCCATCTTCGCCGACCCCGAAAAGGGCGTGAAGGCACGGAACGAGCTTCGGAGCTACCTGCTGAACAACGGCTATCAGTCTCAGGACATCGACGGACTGTCGGACCACCGGGCGGTGATGATCGCCTGGAAAGCCGCGCAGTACGACAAGCTGCAAGCGTCCAAGCCCCAGGTCGAGAAGCGCGTCGTCGCTCTGCCCAAGGTGCAGAAGCCCGGCGCCGCCACCGACGCCGACGCCCTCACGGTCCAGAAGCGCACTGCGCTCGAACAGAAGCTGCGGAAAACCGGCCGCGTGGAAGACGCAGCGTCGATCTTCCTCGCCGGCATTAAGTAAGGCGACCCAGCAATGGCTATTCCCAACGCAACCTATCAGACCTACGCGGGCGTCGGTATCCGCGAGGACCTGACCGACGTCATCTACAACATCTCGCCGACCGAAACGCCGTTCATGACTTCGATCGGCAAGGGCAAGGCGGCTAACACTCTGCACGAGTGGCAGACCGACGCCCTGGCTGCGGCGACGACCAACAGCCAGATCGAAGGCGACGACATCAACGCCCTGACCGCGACGGCGACCGTCCGTGTCCAGAACTACATGCAGATCTCGACCAAGGCGGTCGTGATCTCGGGCACGATGGACGCCGTCCTGAAGGCGGGCCGCAAGTCGGAACTCGCCTACCAGATGGCGAAGCGCGGCAAGGAACTCAAGCGCGACATGGAGTACGTGCTGACGCAGAACCAGGCGGGCAACGCCGGTTCGGCCTCGGCCGCTCGCAAGACCCGCGCGCTGGAGAACTGGTACGGCACGAACACCTCGGGCGGCACTTCCTACGCCACAGCCACGGGCATCACCGCGACCGCGACGGACGGCACCACCCGCCCGTTTACCGAGTCTCTGCTGAAGAACGTCCTCAAGAGCGTGTTCACCGCCGGTGGCGATCCGACCATGCTCATGGTGGGTCCGTTCAACAAGCAGGTGGTTTCGTCCTTCACCGGCAACGCGACCCGCTTCGACAAGAGCGAGGACAAGAAGCTGATCGCCTCGATCGACGTGTACGCGTCGGACTACGGCGAGCTGAAGGTGGTCCCGAACCGCTTCCAGCGTGAGCGCACCGCGCATGTGCTCGACCTCGAATACTGGTCGGTCAGCTACCTGCGACCGATGCAGGTCTCGGACATCGCCAAGACCGGCGACAGCGAGAAGAAGTTCATGGTCGTCGAGTACGGCCTGGAGTCGCGCAACGAGGCGGCCTCGGGCGTCATCGCCGACCTGACCACTTCGTAACCGGCCATTCAGGGCTGAAACGGGGCCGTCCTTCGGGGCGGCCCTTTTCTTTTGAAGGAGGCCAGGAATGGCAGTCAATCTCGTGCAGAAGGACGACGGCTCCGTCGCCCTCAAGAACGAGGTGGATGGCAAGGAGATCGCCCGCGTCGGCGGCGTCCCCTCGGCCAACGCCACCTCGACTGTCCCGGCGTGGCGCTTGCCGAAAACCGTCATCGTCCCGCTTGTGGCGACGGCGGGCGTCGGCGCGGCCATCGCGCAGTGGCAGAACCCCGACTCGCATGCCTACTACGTCAAGTCCGTGCTTCTGGACATCCAGACCGGATCGACGGCGTCGTGCACGGTCAACGTGGACGTGGGCTCGGTCGCCACGTCTTCGGGCACCGGCATCTGGTCGCTTCGCGATCTGTCGCAGACGGGCGTCATCAACAACTTCAACACGGCCAACGGCAAGGGCTACGCGAAGCTCTCTGCCAACCAGTACGTCAACGTGATCATGACGGCGGGCTCCGCGACGGGCCTTGTCGGCGTGGCGATCATCGAGCTGGTGGCCGCATGAGCAAGTACCCCGATGACGCCATTGCGGTGCTCGGGGCCTCCGTCCGCATGACAGCGAGCAGCACGTCCACCGCGACGGCGCTGCCGCTGGATGCGGCGGGGAAGTCCGCGCAGTGCGTGGCGGTCGTGGCTCTTGCGGCGGCTTACATCAAGTTCGCCACCTCCGCAGCGAGCGCGACCACGGCCACGGGCATGCTTCTCGCGCCCAACTGGCCGTACACGTTCAAGACCATGGGGATGTCGCACATCGCCATGATCACCGACGCGAACACCACGCTCGTCGACATCACGGCGGTTGAGGTGGGCTGATGGCCCTTCTCTCCGTCGACATCGACGCCAACGGGCTCCGCACGGAGTTCCATGCCGACGCCCTGGACGACGCCGTAACCATCCGGCGCGTTCAGGATGTCGAGGCGATCATCGAGAACAACAAGGCGCTCTATTCCCATAACGACGGCTACACGCCGTCTCGGGACCTGAAGCGCGTTGCCTCCATCCCGCTCTCCGTCATCGAAGACTGGATGAAGGAGGGGGTCAACATCTTCGACCCCAACTGCGCCGAGGCTGTGCGGCGCAAGCTCAACGACCCTCAGTACCTCTACCTCCGAACCGCCCCCGGAAGGGTTTAATGGCAAAGATCGTCATTGCTGTGCCGTCTTCCGACACCTGGAAGGCGGGCTTCGGGCTCGACCTCGCCGGAATGGTCGGGGTCTTCACCAAGACCCACCCCAAGGACCATCAGGTCGCCGTCATCAACGCGCAGATCAGCATTCTGGCGAAGGGCCGAATGCAGCTTGTGCAGGAGGCGATGAAGCGGGATGCCACGCACATCCTGTTCCTCGACGCCGACGCGCGCTTCGCGACGCACACCCTCGAACAGCTTCTCGCGCACGATCTCGACTTCGTCGCCTGCAACGCGGTGAGGCGATCCTTCCCCTGCACCCCGACGACCCGGAACGCCCCCGGCAAGATCGTCTGGACGATGCCCGACAGCTACGGGCTTGAAGAAATCCACGATCACGTCGGCCTTCACACCGCCCTTATCAAGACGGACGTGTTCCGGCGGATCGAGCAGCCGTGGTTCGCGATCCCCTACCTCACGCAGATGAACGAGTACCAGGGCGAGGACGTGTGGTTCTGCCACAAGTGCATCGACGCCGGGGTGAAGATCTACGTCGACCACGACCTCAGCCAGACGAACCGCCACACCGGCTCTTTCGACTTCACGCATCAGCTCGCCGCGCTCGGGCGCGAGGAATACGAGCGCGAGGCGGAAGAGGTCGAGCGCAAGAAGCGCGAAGCGATGGCCCTGGCCGAAGCGCCGCCGAAGGTCGTCGAGTACGAAACCCTTTAACGGGGGCAGGTCATGGCCATCACCGACTTCGCCAGCCTCCAGACGGCGATGACCTCATGGGCGTTGCGATCCGACCTCACGGCGCTTTACCCGGATTTCATCACGCTCGGCGAAGCCAAGATCAACCGCCGCCTGCGTATCCGCCTGATGGAAACCCCACTCTCGCTGACGTGCGCGGGCGGAACGGCAACGGTGGCCCTGCCGACCCGCTACGTGCAGATGAAGTCCATCTACATCGACGCGGACCCGAAGGTGAAGCTGCAGCCGGTTTCGCTGGAGCAGGGGATCGCGCTTCGCCCGTCTTCAGGGACCGGGCGCCCAAGGTTCTTCGCGACGGAGGGGGACAACCTGCGCCTCTACCCGACGCCGGACTCGGCTTATTCGATCGTCGGTACCTACTACGCCTCCTTCCCCGGCCTGTCGGCGTCGACCACGACCAACACGCTGTTGACCTCCGCGCCTGACGTTTACCTCGCGTCCTCGATGTACGAGCTGTCGAAGTACATCCGCGACAACGACCGCATGTCCTTCTGGGCGGCGCAGCGTGAAGACGCCTTCAAGGACATCGAGGCCCAGGACGCGCGTGACCGCTACTCGGGCGGCGCGCTGCTGATCCGCACGGATACGCTCAACCCGTGACGCTCTGGTTCGCGGAGTGGCTTCCCGACACTCCTGACCTCGGCGGCGACAGCACGGTCATCAAGAACGTGCTCGCCAGCGCGATCCTCGACGCCAAGACCGGCGCCACGTCGTACCGTCAGTTTCTCTCTTTCGCCAACACCATCACGGCCCTCGCCGAGCGTGTGCAGGGCGCGATTGCGGTCAAGGTCGATGGCGGCGGCGCCTACATCTACGCCGGCACCGCGAGCACGCTTCAGGAGCTCGGGCCGGGCGCTACGGCCTTCGCCGATCGGTCGGGGACGGCGTATGCGTGCCCGGCCGACCAGCGGTGGAGCTTTTCCCGCTACGGGACCGGGGTCTACGCCGCGCATATCGGCAACGACATCCAGGTGGCGACGATTGGCGGCGGGGCGAATTTTGCGCAGCTTTCCTCGGCCGCTCCTCGATGCCGTCACCTGGCGGTCTTCGGTCTCTTCCTCATGGCGGCGAATACGTGGGATGCGGTCGACGGCTACCGTCCCAACCGGCTTTGGTGGCCGGCAATCGACGATCCGACGACGTGGCCGACCATCGGCTCGAACGCGGCGGCGCAGGTCCAGTCGGACTTGCAGGACCTCCCGGACGGCGGCGCGATCACGGGCCTCGTTGGCGGAGAGACCGGCGGGTATGTCTTCTGCGAGAAGAAGATCTACCGTGCCACGTATCCGTCGTCGGCGATCTTCGATTTCGTGCCGGTGGAGCAGAACCGAGGCTCGCGGTTTCCGGGGTCGATTGTCGGCGATGGCCGGCTTGCGTTCTATCTCGGCGATGACGGCTTCTACATGTTCGACGGGGCGCAGAGCGTCCCCATCGGCTCGCAGAAGGTCGACCGCTGGTTTCTTGCGGATCTCGACTCGGTGCACGTCCCGCGCATCTGCGCGGCGGTGGACCCCGTCAACAAGCTGGTCATGTGGGCCTACCCGGGCAGCGGGAACACGAGCGGCAACCCGTCCAAGATCATCATCTACAACTGGTCGATCGGGCGCTGGTCCTATGTTTCGGTCGATCTGGAGTTCCTGATCTCCGGAATGTCCTTGGGCTACACGCTCGACGGCCTGGACGCCTTCGGCACCCTTGAGACGATCCCTTATTCCTTCGACAGCTACGTGTGGCAGGGCGGGCAGCCTTCGCTTGTCGGCTTCGATACCTCGCACCGCATGGGGTACTTCACCGGGTCCGCTTTGCAGGCGACCTTGACCACGGGCGAGATGCAGTTGAGCGAAGGGCAGCGGTCCCTCGTGACGAGCGTGCGCCCGCTGGCGTCGGATGTCGGCACCACGGTCACGGTGACACCGATCACCCGCAATCGGCTGATCGACAGCCTGACCACGGGAACGGCGTCCACCATCAACGCAATCGGCGAGTGCCCGATGTCTTCGGACGCGCGCTATCACCGTTTCCAGATGGACCTCACGGGCGGATTTACCCACGCGCTCGGGGTTGATCCCACCTTCGTCGGGTCGGGGGTCTAGTGGCATTCCGGCTTGTCGCCTTCAACCTCGATCTCCCGGTCGCGATCCGGCGGCTGACGGAAGCCGTCAACTCGCTGGGCTCGGGGCGGTCGAATGCGATGGGCTCGGTAACCCTGGCGGCGTCGGCAACATCAACCGTCGTCGTGGACCGGAACATCGGCCCTGACAGCGTAATCGTTCTGATGCCGACGACCTCGAACGCGGCGGCTGCGGTTGGCACGACCTACGTCTCGGCGCGCGGGATCGGGAGCTTCACGCTCACGCACGCGAACAATTCTCAGACGGATCGGACCTTCGGCTACGCGATCGTGGGCTAGGCCCCGAGCGTGCGGAAGATTTCCTGAATGATGGCGATCAGCAGATCCATGGGGGTCTCCAATGGCGGGTGACTATCATATGAACGACCCACGGTCCCAATCAAGGGACCAGGGCGTTTCCTACGGTTCGTTCGGCCCCTGGGCCGGCGCGGTGATGCAGGGCCTCGGCATGATGCCGACCGGGCCCCTGGGCGTGCTCGGGATGGCCGGCAGCCTCGGGCTCCAGGGCCTCACCGGCAAGTCCTTCGGCGGCCACCTGGGCGGGCTCTTGGGCATGGGCAGCGGCATGAACCCGACGCAGCGCACCGGGCTGACCCCCGAGGAAATGATGGCGGGCCGGGCGGGTGGAATGTCCGGCGGTGGCCTTCTCGACATGTTCGGCGGCGGTTTCGGTGGTTTCGGCGGCGGGGTCAACGGCCTCGACCGGGGCGCGCTCGGCTGAAGCAGGCCATCCCCGTCCGCTCTTCGGACGTAGACACGATCTGGGATCAAGTCGAGCCGTACATCGCCGCTGCACTCGCAAGGGGCAGGGCGACCCACACGACAGAAGACGTAAGGCGGCGCTGTCGCGAGCGTGACGCGCAGCTTTGGATCGGAACCGACGATGGCCTTGCCGCCGTCGCGGTGACGGAAATCGCCCTCTACCCGCAACGCAAGGTCTGCCGCGTGTGGCTGTTCGCCGCCGAGGACGCGCCTGCGTGGATCGCGACCCGCCTCCAGAACATCGAGGCGTGGGCGAGGGCGGAAGGCTGTTCGGAAATCGAAATGAGCGGACGGCTCGGCTGGCGAAAGCGCCTGCCCGGATGGGCAGTGCGCGAAGTGCTGATGACGAAGGAGTTGTAGGGATGGGCACCAGCTCGACCTCGACGCAGAAGTCGGAACCGTCCGACTTCGTCAAGGGCTATCTCGGAGAAGGGCTGTCCGGCGCGCAAGCGCAGTACCGCGCAGGCGCCCCACAGTACTTCCAGGGCTCGACCGTCCCCACCGACATCCTGAACCAGACGCAGCAATACGCCTTGGGCTCCCAGGGCGCGCGCGCGGGTCAGATGGCGGGCTCCAACTACGCCATGAACCAGTTCGCCGGGGGCAATCTCGGCGATTGGGGCACCGTCGAGCAGATGCGGAACCTGGGCCTCAACAACAACTACGGCCAGGACCAGGGCGTCGCGAACATTATGCAGCGGATGGGCACGGGAACCGACCTCGCCCAGAACCTCTACAACCGCACCTCGGGCATCATCAACAACGGCGGCGGCGTCGGGGATTACTCGCAGAGCGCGGTCGGCGACATCACCGCGACCGGCGGCGGGTCCAATTCGCAGATCCGCTCCGACATCAACGACCTCATCACCGGACAGGCGCAGGGCCTCAATCCCTCGATGATCCCGCTCATGGATACGGCGGGCGGCGGATACCTAAACGGCTCGCCCTATCTCGATCAGATGTTCGGCAAGGCGGCGGACAGCGTCACCCGCGCCTATCAGACCGCGACCGCGCCGGGCATCGACAGTGCCTTTGCCGGGCGTGGCCGGTACGGCTCGGGCCTTCACGCCAATGCCCAGGGTCAGGCGGCGAACGAACTCGGCAACACGCTCGGCACCCTTGCCACCAACATGTATGGCAACAACTACGCCCAGGAACGGCAGAACCAGCTTTCGGCCGCGAACTCCCTCGGGTCTCAGTACCTCCAGGGCCTCGGGCTTCGGGCGAACACGGCTGCCACTTCGGCGGATCAGGCGAACCGCGACGCGCAGCTCCGCCTCGCGGCGACGGGCCAGATCGCCAACGACAAGTCGGGCGACCTCTCGCGCATGCTCCAGGCGTCGAACGCGATGACGCAGGCCGAGCAGGGCGACCTTAACAACTTCATGTCGGCGAACGACCGGCTTTCGCAGGCTTATAATCAGGGCGCGGATCGTCAGCTTCAGTCTCTCGGCATGGCGAACAACGCCTATAACGCGAGCCGCGATCAGCAGCTCCAGGCGCTCGGGATGCAGCCGGGCCTTCTCGCTCAGCAGCAGCAGATGGACTACACCGACCTCGGGCAGGCGCAGCAGGCGGCGCAGACCGGCATCAACGCCGACATCGCGCGGTGGGACTACGGCCAGAACGCCGCCCGCAACAACGTCAACTGGTACCTGAACGCCATCAACGGCGTTCCTTCGGGCCAGACCTCCAGCATCACGCAGCAGGGCGGCATGGGCGGGCTCGGGACGGGCCTGTCCGGCGCCTCTAGCGCGGCCATGCTGATGAAGATGCTCGGGCTGTTCTAGGAGCGCACCATGGGACTTCTCGACGGCAATTCCGGCGGCATGCTCGGGCTTCTCTCGCCCGATGATCGGCTGATGGCGGCGCTCAGTGCGCTTTCGCACGCGGGCGCGGCGATGGCGCAGCCGGGGCAGTCGCGCGGTCAGGCACTCGCATCGGGCTTCGGCGCCATGGGGCCCGGCATGATGCAGGGAATGCAGAATGCGTTGATGCAAAACATCATGCTCGGCAAGGTGCAGAACGAAGCCGCGCAGCGGAAGGCACAGCAGGACGCAATCTCCGCTCTCCCGCTCGATCAGCAGGGCATCGCCGCCGCCAACCCGGGCGAGTACTTCAAGACGAAGATCGATCGCATGATGCCGAAGCAGGCCGAGGTGCCTTTCGGTGCGATGGGCGCGAACGGCTCCCCCGACATCGCCTCGTATCTCGACTATCTCCAGAAGAAGTCCGGCGCGGAGGCGGGCGGAAGCGAGGTTGCTCGGCGCCAGGCGCAGAACAACGTCCCGCTGGTCACGGACTCGCCTCAGTTCAAGGCGCAGGTTGCCGGCGCGGAGGCGGGGGCTCGCCAGCAGGCGGAAATGCCCTTTGTTGGTCCGCGCGCGGCGGCGTCTGCTGCGGCGGCGCTCCCGTTCGACATTCAGAAGGCGTGGGCCATCCCGCGCGTCCTCCCGCCGGGCGCCCAGGTGGTCGCGGGCGGCGCTCCGGGCGGCAACCCGGCCCAGGTCATCATGACCTCGCCCAACCCTTCGCCTGGAAGCGGCGAGGGCAAGCTGCAGGCGGGCGTCGGCGAGCTCCAGAGCAACACCATCGCCGACTGGCGGAAGAATGCCGAGTCCGCCTTCGTCCAGATGCAGAACACCGGCCGCATGCGCGAGGCGCTGGATAATGGCCTGAAGACCGGCCAGTTCGCGCCTGTGCGACAGGCGACGGTCGGCGCGCTCCGCGATCTCGGCGTCGGCGCCGATACGCTGGATCGTTACTTCAGCGCGAAGGACGCCAAGCAGTTCGACAGCGCGTCCAAGGAAATCGTCTCGGCCATCGCCAAGACCCTCGGCCCCAACCCGACCGATGCCGACCGCAACTTCATCGAGGCCATCGGCCCGCGCCTCCGGGATACCCCGGAAGCCGTCCGGTCGCTGCTCGACTGGATGGACAAGAAGAACCAACTCAAGGTCGACCTCTATCAGCAGGGCTACGCGGCCCATAAGGGCGGCAGGGACCCGCTCGAATTCGAGCAGGACTGGTGGCGGAAGAACGCCGACAGCGGGCGCACTCAGAAGCCTGACATCGACGCCCTCCTGAAGAAGTACGCACCCTGATGGACCTCGACCGCCTCAAACAGGCGCTGGTCGCAGCCGATGCCGCTGGCGACGAAGGCGCGGCGCGTGCCCTTGCGGGCGCGATCCGGGAGCAGATGGGGGGCTCTCAGCCGCCCGAGGCCGTGCCCGCGCAGCCGCAGGGTCTTGCTCCATCGTCTCCTCAGACGGACGGGCGCACGCCGCAGGGCCTTACGGGCGCCTACAAGCGGACGCTCGGCGACGCGGCGGAGTGGGAGAAGGGGCTATCCTTCTCCGGTGTCGGCCGTGGCCTGACGGACCTCCGCGACGCCGGCTCTCAGTTGATCGGGCGCGGGCTCATGGCCGTGGCGCCGAAAGGCTCCGCGTTCGAGAAGTGGGCGCAGGACCAGACGAAGATCGTCGAGGACCGGAACGCTAAGGGCGAGGCCGAATATCAGGCGACCCGCGAACCGGGCCTGGACAGCGGACGCCTCGCCGGCAACGTGCTCGCCACGGCTCCGCTCGGCTTCGGCATGGCGGGGCGTTCCCTCCCCATGCGCGTTTTGGGCAACGCGGCGCAGGGCGGGGCCCTGTCTGCCGTCTCGCAGCCGGTGTTCAATCCGGCCTCCGAGCAGAGCGGCGATACCTTCTGGCAGCAGAAGGGCAAGCAGGCGGGCCTCGGTGCCGCTGGCGCCGTCGCCGCCATGCCCGTGACGGCTGCCCTCGGCCGCGTCGTCTCGCCGAACGCCTCCACCAACCCGAACGTCCAGCGGCTCCTTGCCGAAGACGTGTCGCTCACGCCCGGCCAGATGGGCGGCGGCATCGCGAAGCGCATCGAGGACGCCAGCACCAGCATTCCCCTCCTTGGGGACATGGTGAAGAACGCGCAGCGCGGCGGGATCGAGGATCTGAACCGCGCAGCTCTCAATCGCGTTCTGGCGCCTCTCGGCCAGGAACTCCCCCGCGACATGAACGTGGGCCGCGAAGCTGTCCAGCATGTGCAGGGTGCGGTACAGGATGCCTATCGCAATCTCTTGCCGCGCCTCAGCGTCCAGGCCGACCAGCAGCTTGTCGGAGACGCGACGCAGATCCTTCAGCGCCTCCAGGCGACAGATCCAAATCTGGCGACGCAGTTCGGCAATTTGTTCCAGCGCCAGGTGGTCGACCGCTTCTCCGCCCCCGGGGGCGCAGCTCCGATCACGGGCCAGACGTTCAAGACCATGGAGAGCGAACTTGGCGAAATCGCCACGCGCTACCGCTCAAGCGCCCTCGGATCGGAACGCGCGCTCGGGCAGGCGGTCTCCGACCTTCAGGCGTCCCTGCGCGATCTCGTCACCCGCTCCAATCCGCAGCACGCCGCCGAGCTTCGCAGCATCAACCAGGCTTTCCGCAACCTGACCGTGATCGATCGCGCGGCGGGCGGGCAGGGGGCGGCTGAAGGCGTCTTCTCTCCGAACCAGCTTTCCGCCGCCGTAAAGGGGTCGGACCGTTCGGCGCGGGATCGCAACTTCGCCGCCGGCCGGGCGACCATGCAGGATCTTTCCGACGCCGCGAAGGCGGTCATGCCGTCGTCCGTGCCCGACAGCGGCACGCCACTTCGCATGATGGTCGGCGGTGCAGGGCTTGGCGGTATGGGCTATCTCAGCCCCTACCTCGCGGCGCCTGGGGCGGCCATGGCGGGCATGTACACGCAGCCCGGCCTTGCGCTCATGCAGCAGTTGATGGCGCGGCGTCCGGGATGGGCTCCGCAGGCCGCACAGGGCCTTTTCGGCTCAACGCCTGCGTTGGGGGCCGCTGCGGCGCCGCCACTGATGGGCCTTCTCAACTAACCACTCCCACCCGTCCGCGACCCCCTCCCAGCCCTGCGCCACGTAGGGCCTGAGAAGCACCACGAACACGCCGACCAACACGGCGCGGGCGATCTGGTCGTCGGTCATCCGAACATCCTACCACATGAGGAGCCGGACCAATGGCTACTGGTCTGAAGGCTTGGTCTACGACCGCCGCCGACAACGACGACGCGGACAGCGCGATCAATTGGCTTGAGGGGCAACTTCCCTCGACGGTCAACGGCTCCGCTCGCGCGATGATGGCCGTCATCCGTGCATGGTACGAGGCCGGCGGCTTCCTCGACATGGGCGACACGCCCACGCGGACGGGGAACACGACCTTCACCGTTCCCGGAGACCAGACCGCCCGCTACGCCGTGGGTCGCGCGGTCAAGTGCACGGACTCGGGCACGATCTACGGCTTCATCACCAGCGTCGCCTATACCTCGCTGACCACAGTCACGATTGCCGGCACGGCGAGCCTGTCGTCCTCGCTCTCCGCCGTCGCGGTCGGCGGGATGTTCAACGCCGATCTCTCCCTCCCTCGGGACTACACCTTCGGCAAAATCAACTACGAGACCACGGCCGGCACGAGCACGGCGTACACGCTGACGCTCGTTCCGCCGCTGCCGAGCCTGACCGCCGGATTGATGGTCGGCGTCAAGCTGCACACGACCTGCGGCGCGGCCCCGACGCTGGCGGTCAACGGCCTCTCCGCCACCACCATCACGAAGAACGGCGGGTCCTCGATCAGTGCCGGCGACCTGCCGAGCGGGGCGCAGCTTCTCCTTCGCTACGACGGGACGAATTTCGAAGTCGTCGGCAGCGTGGCCCCAAGCGGGTCCGGTGCCCCCTACACGATCAAGACCGCCGACTACACCGCCGTTGCCGGCGACAAGATCCTCGCCGACACGACCAACAGCGCGTGGACGCTGACGCTGCCTGCGTCGCCCGCGAACACCGACAGCCCGATCATCGTCAAGAAAGTCGGCGCCAACGCCCTCACCATCAACCTGAACAGCAAGAACATCCGCCTCTCCACGGGGCAGGTGGACAGCGTCAACCCGACCATCGGCGGCACGCCGGGCCGGGACATCACCTTCGCCTATCGCGGCACGGACGCGGGCGGCCAGACGAGCGTCTGGAACTTCTAGGAGACAGCGATGGCCGATCTCAATCCAAGCGGCGCGTTCTCTTTCGCGCCCGCGACTTTCCCCGGCTACAACTCGGCCTGCTACTACCCGCCCTCCGTTCAGGGCGCGAGCACGCTGCAGCGAACCCTTACTGCCAATCTTGTTTTCGCGATGCCGTTCTTCTGTCGGCAGAGCTACACGTTCTCGGGCCTCAGCGTCTTTCAGGACGGCGCGGGCACGACCGGCAACATGCGGCTCGGCATCTACAACGACAGCAGCGGGCTTCCGGGCACGCTGAAAACCGATGCCGGAACGGTTGCCTTCCCCGGCTCGACCGGCATTCGCACGGTCGCGACCTCCCTCTCCCTCGTGCAGGGCAACTGGTACTGGCTGGCCGGTGTCGCAGACGCGGCCCTTGTCGTGATGGGGTGGGCTGCCGTCGCGTCCGGCGAGCCACAGATCATCAATTCGGTTGCCGACCACGGCCTGGCGGCTGCGGCGGTCACGACGCTCGACTTCGTCTCCGGGTACGCGGGAATGACCCCGCTCAAGGGCTCGCTGACCTACGGCGCCCTTCCCACGCCGTTCCCGACGCTGACCGGCTACGGCACGTCCGCGCCGATGATCTTCCTGAAGGGGTAACCCATGCAGCACACCAACATCGTCTACGACGGGCAGGGCAACATCGTCTCCTCCGAGACCGTCGAGGTTCCGGTCGTCTACAAGGCGCTGTCTCGGTTCGAGTTCCTGGCGATGTTCACCGATCAGGAAGTCGACGCCGCGCTCGATCTGGAGAACGGGATGCTCCGCGTTTTCTGGCGACGGTACAAGGATGCCGATGAGTTCCTTCACGATCACCCCATGACGGTCAACGGTATCGCCGCGCTGGTCGCGACGAACGTCATCAGCCAGCAGCGCGCCGATCAGGTGATGGCGAACTGGCCGACCGTGTAGCCCAAAAGGGTTTAGCCCCAATCGGCGCACACGCGTAGAATGTAGCGGCCGAGACAGCCGTTAGCGCGACTGCCCCGGCCTACCAGCACCAACGGAGTACATTCCGATGGCGACAGGCGTTAAGACGCTAGCACTTGGGGCGGTCCTGAGTCTGGCGGTCCTTTCCGTAAACTTCCTAGGGACGGCGCAGGCGCAACAGCGCCAATATTGCGCGCCCCGGTCCGCCCTTCTTGAGAAGCTGGCGGCCGAGTTCGGCGAAGTCCCCTATGCCGGGGGCATCGACGGCGCCGGCAACCTGATGGAGATCCTGACCGCCCCCACGGGGTCGTGGACGCTCCTCATCATTCTGCCGAGCAAAATCGCCTGCGTCGTCGGGTCCGGGAAGGACTGGCTCCTCTACGAGCCCTCGGTCCCCGGCAGGGGCGCCTGATGGGCGGCATATCCCCAAACGACTTCCTCTTGTTTCTCCTGACCGGCGGGGCTGCCGTGACGGGGTGGGTGGTCAAGACCGCCTTCACCCGGATCACCGATCTCGAGCACAGCCACGCGGCGTTTCAGATCGACGTTGCCAAGGGCTACGTCACGCATGAGGCGATGCGGACCTTTGAAGAGCGGCTGATGGCCCGCCTCGACCGCCTGGAGGCCAAGATCGAAAGCGGCGCCAAGCGCAGGGCGGGCGACTGATGACTACCCCGCGCCTTCGTGACGAAGACGCGGAGAGGGTTTTCGCTCTTGTCGAAGATGCCCTCCGCGCCGGCCATCGTCCTCCCGGCATGCCCTCGATCCGAAACGAAAAAGGCGCAATCCGCGCCGCAATGGACGCCATCGGCCGATCTCACAAGTATTTCGAACGGTGCTGCGCTCGCCTGAAACGCGAACCGGACTGGTCGCTGTGGGTCAATCCGGAAACGGCGGGCAGGATCGAAACGACCATCGCACCGAAGGTGCGGGTCCGCGTTCAGGCGGGGAAGCCCGAGGGCACCGAGTACCGGGTCCTCGCGATCGGCGACGCTCACGACGCGCCGGGTCTTGCGAAGGACCGCTTCCGGTGGATCGGCAAGCACGCCAAGGCGTCGCATCCCGACTGGATCGTGTCCATCGGCGATTTCATGTCGCTGGACAGCCTGAACACCCACATCCCCAACGAAAACCTGACGGGCAAGGCCAAGCCCGCCTTTCTCGCAGACATCGCCTCGGGCCGCGAAGCCCTGGAGACGATGGAAAACGAGATCGGTAAAGCCTCGGGCTATTCTCCCCGCCGTCACATCGCCTTGGGCAACCACGAGCGCCGCGTCTATGCGTTCGAGGAAAGCGCCCCCGAGGTCGCGGGGATGATGCAGCACGAGCTTGAGAGCGTCTTCGACGCCTTCAAGTGGGGCCGCTCGCCTTATGGGCAATATCACTTCATCGGCAGCGTCGGCTTCATCCACTGCGCGGTCAATCGGCTGAATAAGTCCTACGGCGGCAAGAACGCCGAGACCACCATTGCCAATGATGCCGTGTTCGATCACGTCATCGGGCACAGCCACGTGAAGCGGGAGCACCGGGCGCCGAAGCTCGGGCCGTCTCAGCACGTCACCATCGTCAACCTCGGCTGCGCGCTCCCCTGGGGGCATGTCGAGCCGTACATGTACCACGGGGCCACGACAGGGTGGTGGTGGGGCATCCGGGATCTGACCATCCGGGGCGGGCATATCGTCGATGTCGCCGACGTTTCCATGATCGAGCTGGAGCGCCGCTATGGCTAAGAAGTCGATGCCGATTGTTCAGGTGGACTGGCTCGATGCAGCTCAGGCGAGCAGCGGATGGGAGGGGGCGCAGGCGGTCTCACGCGAGACCCCGCATCTTATCCACTCCTGGGGCGCCGTCCTCGAAAGCACGAAGGATCGGATCGTCATCATCACCGACCATGACCCGAGGTTCGGCACGGTCAACGGCGGGACCGTCATTCCCCGGGGCATGGTGAAAAAGATCACCCGGCTCGGCGTCTGGAGGGCGAAGTGAGTGATCGAGATCCGCTGGTGGCCGATCCAAAAGCCGTTGCCGAAAGGCTGGCGGGAGAATGGGGAAGAACGAACCTCGCACCATCACCAGTACCAAAGGCTGATACTCCGCGATACGCCCTCGCCTGGCTCCGGTACTACGACGACACAATCGAACTTTGCGTGCAGCCGCGCGACGGGAAAATGCAGGTGTTCGCCATCAGCCAAGGGGCGGCGGCGGGGCTCCTGCGGTCCTCGGCGGAAATCGTGACGAGGCACAGGCGATGACCGACTGGCCCTACCACTACTTCACCGAAACCGAGATGGCCTGTAAGGGCACGGGCGAGTGCAAGATGGACGCGGCTTTCATGCTGCGGCTTGAGCGCCTGCGGATGGTGTTCGGCAAGCCGCTGATCGTCACCTCTGGGTATCGGTCGCCTACCTACAACGCCAAGGTCTCGGGCACCGGATCGGACGGCCCGCACACGACCGGCCGCGCCGTGGACGTTTCGATCCGTGGCGCCGACGCGCTCAAGCTGATCGACCTCGCGCTCGAATGCGGCTTCACCGGCATCGGCGTCAAGCAGGCCGGCGACGGCCGCTTCCTTCACCTCGACGATCTGCCGGCGGCTCCGGGGCGCCCTCGGCCGACGATCTGGTCCTACTAGCCCCATAGGAGCACACGCATGACTTGGGAAATGACCGCTGGCATCCTGCGCCACGTCCTGACCGCTGCCGGGGGCATTCTGGCGAGCAAGGGCTTCATCGGCTCTTCGGATGTCGAGATCCTGACCGGCGCCGTGATCGCTATCGGCGGCGTGGTCTGGTCCGTCGTCGCCAAGAAGAAGTCGTGATCGAGCTACTTGCTACCGGCGCCGTCGTCGCGTGCTTCGGGCTCGTCCTATGGGCGGCGCTCCGGGGCGCGCGGCAGACGGGCTCGGCAGAAGCCAAAGAGGAGGAGGCCCGTCATGTGGTCGAGAACGCCGAGCGGATCACGGCTGCCGTCGAAGCTACCCCTCGTGATGCTGCTGAGCTTGTTAAGCGGGTGTCAGAGCGCGGTCGTATCTGACTGCAAGCTGCTCCCGCTGGTCGAGTACGATCATGACCGGTCGTTAACTATTGCTCGGCAGATCCAGGCATCCCCTCCGGAGCTCCAGCGCTTCTCGCTGGATGCCGTCACGCTCAGGGACGCCGTGCGGGCTTGCCGGGGGTGACGGTGCCAAGCCTCTCTAGACGAAGCCGGACCTTGGTCCCGTCCTCGCTGATCTCCAGAAGCGGATAGTAGACCGATCCCGCCTCCGGTGCTGCGAACGGTGCGGAAGCAAGCGCGACGATGCCCGGCGGGATGCGCGGGACGATCTGCACCCACTGCCCATCGAAGTAGGTAGAGCCTGTCGTCGTGGGCAGCATGCGTGCCGACTTCTTGAGATCGTCCATTTAGCTGGGACACTCCGCTATCTCAGAACAGAACCGGGTTTCTCAGGCGAAGCCAGATCATACCATCCCCCTGTCCTTCCTCAACGAGCTGTATCGGCCTAGAGTGGCGAGCTACAAGAAGGCTGCGTCAGCGATAGCGGCGAGGCGGCGATGGATTAGGTGATCGCGTTTCGACGCAATCAGCTCGCGGGGCCTTTGGTGATCGAGCGTGGGCTGAGGGCTGTTAAACCACTCGATCTTTTCTTGCGGATCGTCATAGAGGAAATCTAGATCGCGCCACAGCCACAGGGGGAAGTCCTCGGGGCGGCAAGCGTGCAGGCGCCAAGGCAAGATCGCGTCGAGCGCTCGGCCCAGCCACCCGATCTGCGCGCCGCACCTCGGGCAGCACCACGAGGGGTACTCGCTCATCTCATCCTCCATTCCCGGTGGGACCTATAGATCCCATAGTTTGATTTGCTGAACGGGGTCCCGGTTTCATCCGTAGGCACTACGAGTCGGCTAGAGCGGCCTGGCGCCTTTCGCCTTGGCGCCCGGCTCCCGATCAAAAATCTCGTAGGTGTCGCCGAAGAACTCGACGAAGTCGCCGAGCGCCGCCTTTTTCACCTTGGCGTCGAACTCCTGGAGAGCGGTGTTATAGGCTTGGTTCAGGATTAGCCATGGCGTCGCGCACCGCGTGCCGAAGTCGAGCCCGTCGCGCCGGTCCATTTCCTTTTCGACGCTTTCCAGGGATCGGCCTAGCTCACGCAGTTCGAGGGCGGCCTTGACGATAGGGCCGACGCGCAAGGCGAAGGCTCGCAGCTTCGAAAGCTCAGCGACTAGCTGATCAGCGTCGCTCATCAATTTCTCCAATTTCGGTGGGACCCATAATCCAAAAAGCTGCGTAGTCGAGCGGCGGGAAACGGTCCCACTTTCGCCGCCAAGCGACTGTCCGCCTTAGCATTTGGTCGCCCGTCCCTGGATGGCATCTAGGCCGCCTTGGTGAGCCGCTTAATCTCCTGCTCCAGAACCCAGATACGTTGCTCGGCGGCCTCGTAGCGGGCGCGGAAGGATAGCCATTCGTAGACCCCGGCGTCGCCTTGGAGAAGCCGGTGGGCCTGTTCGTAGGCGTCGAGGTGAAGCCCGTTGTACATGTCGCAGACGACGAGCGGCTGGTCTGGGTGGAAGTCGGTCTCATCGTCCAGGATCACATGCTGCGTGACCTCGGGATGGCGCGCCAACCACTCCCTGATATCGTCGCCACGGAAGCCGGCCATAGGCTCCGTTCGGGTCCGCCAGTCCTCGTGGAACGCCCCCGTGAACCCGGCGCGCCAGAACATCTCTCGGAAGCCGGGGTCGCCACGCCAAACCGACGACACGACCACCAGTGCATTGTGTTCGGTGCAGAGGCGATTTAGCAGCGCCAAGGAGATGGGATCGATCCAGCGCAGATCGCGGTCGCCGACGTGCTCGCGCACCATGTGGGCACGCGGGCTCGCGATCACGCCGTCCATGTCGAGAAAGATGATCGGACGCGGACCCGAATCCGCAGAGGGTGTGCCGGCTAATGCGCCGGCCGGCTCCGCGTTCTGTGTCATGCCACGCGCTTCCATGTGACCCCCGTCCTGATATGGCTGATGCAAGTCGCCGTGACCCCGTAGGCCGTCGCCAGCTCGGCAGCGCCTCTCGGGTCTGTCCTGATCGATCGCACCTCCGCAGGCGTCAGCTTGGCCTTCGGGCCGGCCCTGCGTCCTCGCTTGAAGGCGTCCTTCGCGTTCCGGCTCTGCGTCCCGATCTCAAGGTGCTTCGGATTGCAGCATGCCGGGTTGTCGCAGATGTGCATGACCACCGTGCCGGGCGGCAGTTCGCGACCGCTCAGGGCGACCGCTATCCGGTGCGTCGAGTAGAGCTTGCCGGCCACCTTGAAGCGTCCATGGCCGAACGTGCCGGCGGCCGCCTTCCACGGCCAGCAATCGTCCGGGAGGAACTTCTGGACCTTGTCCCAGAAGCGAATAGCATCGCCTTCCGTGAGCGGCGGGAGAGGGCCGGCACGAGTAGCGCCGCGACTAGACATCGCCGCACCGTGTGACGCTAAATGTGACGCTACGTGACGCAACAGGGCGACATTTCGCGATTTGTATCCCCAGAACGAGCCGGGAACCGCCGCAGAAATCCAAGAGCCACTCTCCCTTGACATGGTAGGGGTCACAGGTTCAATCCCTGTCGCGCCCACCACCGATTTGACGAGGTTTCAGTATACATCATGTGAAGCTTCGCGTGAAGGAACGATCACTTCCTTCGCCGGTTCAACGCCTCCGCTGCCAGCTTCAGATGGTCGGGGTGATGGTGGATGTACCGCGCCGTCGTGTGCGCTTCCTTCTGCCCGAGATAGGCGCCGATCATCCCCATAGGCACGCCTGACTGCGCCATCCACGTCGCCGAGGTATGGCGGAGGGTGTGCGGCGTCACCTTGGCCAGCCCGGCCCGCTCGCAGGCCGAGCGGAAGGACTTCTTCACCGACCCCACGGCATCGCCGCTGATCGCGATGACCGGCGCGTCCTTCCGAGCGCGCTTTTTCCAGTAGCGCAGCAGGGTTAGCAGCCGCCGGGGAATGGGCAGCTTGGCGCGGCCCTTCTTCGTCTCGACCCGCCCCTCGGGGTTCAGATCCAGCTTCTCCTGCTCGATGTCGATCTGCTTCCATGTCAGCTCGAGCAAGGCCGCTTTCCGGGCCGCCGTGTAGAGCGCCAACAGGATGAAGCGGGGCAGGTGCCCCTTCGACTGAGGGTCGCGCCTGGCGGCCCTGACGAGCGCGGCGGCCTCGCTCTTGGTCAGCCATCGGTCCTTCGCCGGGGGCTGGGCGGGGAGCTTGATGAAGGGGGCCGAGGCGAGCCGCTGTTCCTTCACATCGTGGCGCAGCGCGGCGGCCAGGGTGGTCAGTTCCCGCGCGATCGTGGCCGGCTTGACCTTCCGCTCCTTGGCGTACTTCCGGCATGCCTCGGGCGTGATCTGCGCGACCGTCATCTTGCCGAAGAACGGGACCAGCGCCGCGATGTTGTAGCTGATGGTCTTGGCCGAGGCTTTCCCCGGCGCGTGCTCGCGGGCGTAGTTGGCGAGGGCGTGGTCTATGGGATAGTGCTCCGGCTCCCGGCGCCCCTTCGCTGCCGCTGCGAGTTCCTTGCGGAGGGCGACGACCCTTTCCTCAGCTTCAGGCTTTCCGCCAGGGCCAAGGATACGCTCTCGCTTCCGTCCACCTTCGAACCAGCGGGCGACCCAGACGAGGGCGCCGGAAGGTAGACGACGGGGCTTCTCGACGAGATATACGCCACGGTTGGGGCGGGGCATCGACCTCTATCCCTGAATGCTTCGATGTCGGAAAGGCGGTAGTACCACTTGCCGAACATCTTTGTTCCGACAAGCTCGCCCCGCAGCCTGGCGCCCCGGATCGACTGGACGGTGATCTTGCGGTCGCCGTTGGGGTCGAGCTCGCGCACGACCTCCTCAGCCGTCAGCGTCGGGTCCTGAATGAGCGCCGCTGTCATCTCCCGCTCTCCGTGCGTGACGGTGGCGATTTCATTTGTGGCTTCGCCTTCACCGCCGCGCATCTATCCAATAACGTGTCGCTCATCACGCGCCGCCCTTCACGTTGGCCTCGACAAACTCAGTCGGCATGACGCCCGTTGCGAACAGCGAGCGCGGGTAGTGCTTTCGAGCGGCGTCGGCGAGTTCGCGCACCGCGTCATCAAGGCGTCGGCAATTTCCCTCGGCCTGGAAACCGTTCATATGGTCGCCAAGGCGCCATTCCCAACCCGCATCCCAAAAGGTCGCGAGATACACGTTGATCTCGCTGTCGTAGAGCTTTTGTAAAACGTCGGCAGCGTCGAACTGGTTGATCATCTTCATCTCCATAGTTGGGACACTCGGTCTTTCAGAACGAGGCCGGGTTTCTCAGGCGAAGCCACAAATCAATATCGGTCCCAATCCCCCCTCCCTCATGTAGACCGCTCACGGGGGAGGAGGGCGAGGGCTTCGCGCAGCTTGGTCCGTCGCTCCCGAAGGGCGTCGCACCATCCGCCTTGGCTGAGCGCCTTCAACACTGCGCCCGCCTCTTCGAGGGGAAGCAAGCTTTCGCCGATAGCGTCGCGCACCTTCCCGACCCAATCCGGCTCTGCCACAGCGAGCGACGCAGGGGGCGTGAGGGCGCGGATGGCTACGGCACAGTTCCGATGAAAGCGCTCCGCTTTGCTCCAGAACTCGGGGTCGATCTTCTCCGCCATCTGGAACGGATGATCTATAGGCTGATACGCGCGCTCGATTTGGCGAACGGCATACGCTGCCTGCTCGTCATGCCACTTCGCCGTCGCTTCCACCCCCATTCGCCACACGCTCTCTAGGGGCTGTGTCGGGGGAGGCTGGGGAGCGCCTGAGAGCATGGCGCGGTAGTGAACGACGCACGGGACGACGCCGATACCGTATGCGTTCGGGTCAGCGCTGTGTCCGGCCTCGATCATGTCGAACGTTGGATGCTTCGGCACCAACACAAAGCCTTCCGGTATCGCAGGTGCGCGCTCTGCGAGGGCTTCGAGGGCGTCGGCGGCAGACACGGCGTTCTCGGACTGGTCGCGCAGAAGGTTGACCAACTGAGTCCCAATGTCCAACTCCCTTAGCGCGTCGTCGCACTTGCGGATCGTGTCGACCAGCGCCTTGATCTGCTCGATCCGGTCGGTGGAGGGGGTCATGTGTACCTCCGCACGATCTCACCGGCCGCGGTCAGGCGCACGCGCCCGCGGCCATCTTCCATGGCCTCACGCTCGACCAGTTCGTCGGGGAGCTTCATGACGAACGGCCAGATCACCTTGCTGACCGGTGCCCATCCGTCATGCTCGGCCATGCCTTTGGCAATGAGGCCGAGGAAGTTGCGCTCGCCAGCATCGAGCTTTCGCACGTCGCTCATTTGGATAGACCCTTCGGATTGAGAATGTCGCCAAGCGCCTTCATTCGGGCGCGGCCATCCTTGCTGCGGTAGATGCCCTCGACGTTGTAGGAAGCGGCTCGCGCACTCGCGCCATTTTCGGCCTGACACAACCGCGCGCCGTCGCAGCCGCAGTCCGGATAGCAGCAATTGATGATGCGGCTGCCGTCAGTCGGATTGCCGTACTCGTCCTCGGCATCTTCAAAAGTGTCAGCCATTGGCGGCGGTCTCCTGCTTCAGGGCTGCGCGGGCGATTTCGCGACCGGCGTTCTCACGGATCGGCTGGGCGCAGCATTCAGGCGGTTCGTCGTGGCTCGTCTGAACTCCCCCGCCGCAGCACTCGTCATAAGCCTCGGGCTCACTGGCCGCGATCTTCGTCAGCGCCTCCCTTAGCCGCCCGATCTCCGCGTCCTTGGCGGCGTTGTCCTCGCGCAGCCGGACGATCTCGGCGGCGCACTCGTGGTTCAAAGCTGGGCGCACGTTTCCCTTTGTACTCGGGCACCAGGCGAGCCCCTCTTCGTCAACCGTGATTGGCCTCTCCACTATGCTCGTCATGTCGTGCTCTCCTGAGACGCCGTGGACCGAACTCGCTTACGACAGTTCCCGCCGCGCGCATTGCATCGTGGGAACGTCATGATGTCCTTGGACACGTAGCCGCCAAATGGGCGTGGGGTTGTCCATCGCGTTATGCGAAGGCGCTTCCCGGACCCGCCGCACTTCCGACAGAGGCTCACTTCCGCTCTCCCATCTGCTCAGGACTGGCTCCGGCAGTCGGCGTCGCGTGGCCGCTGTCTTCGGAGTCCGTCGCGGGAGTCCGGCCGCAATCACCACGGCCAATCTTCGCACCAAGCATCTGAAGCATGATCGAGCTGTGGGGCTTGCCGTCCTGATCATTGACGGTCGCCATCAGGAACTGGTCGAAGTTGACACTGCCGCCCTCGGCCCAGCAGCGGGCAAGCGCGTCGGCCGCCCTGATCATCAGTGGGGCACCCGGAACCATGCCGACCGTGCGCGCAACTGAACCAATGTCGTCGTATGTCGCCAGAGCAATGAAATTCATTCCGCGATCCGTGAGGCGCTTCGACAGGTCAGCGAGGACAGGCGCGACCTCGGCGTCGTAGAAAGCCTCGTTGTCAGTCTCGCTCACTTCATCCTCCTCTTAGAGCCGGAGGAGCCTCCGGCACTGACTGTGCGACTGCCTGCGACAGCCACGTAATACCTTTCGGTCACCTCTGCTCTCCCTGCTGGCGCGCGAGACGGGAACGGGCGGCTTCGATGGGCTCCGCATAGGTCTGAACCGCGTTCTCGGTTGCGATGCCGATCTTCCAACTAGGCGCGACGGAGCCGCCGATGTTGGCAAAGTGGACGAGCGCCTTGTCGGCCTCTTCCAGCCTCTTCGTGGCTGCGAGATATGCGCGTGCGAGGGCTGGAGCGGCGGTGCGGTAGTGGGCGATCAGGGCGGCGTTGGCCTCGTGCTTGATGGGGCGCTTCGGGTGACCGAAGTCAGCCTTGCAAACAACGGCTTCTCCGGCATTGACGAAACTCGCGTCTCGGTCGCTGATCCCTTGCGTCCAAACGCCCTTCGTCGCCTTCCCATCGAGCGCCAGCACCTCCTCGCACAGCTTCTTGAGTTCTGAGGGGGACTTAAGAGAGGTCATGCTGAGTCTCCGATAGGAGGATTTGTGGCTTCGCCTTCGGGGCCTGCGCCTCGTTCTGCGTTCGTAGGAGTGTCCCGGCTAGCCCGCTCGGCAAACGTCATGCGGTAGCGGCGATACTTCGACCGATGTTCTTCGGAGCAGAAGCGACGGAAGGCGCTTTCCTGGGTCTCACCCGGGAGCATCTCGGTTCCGCAACCGATCATGCCGCCTTTCCATGAGCCCTTCTCGGGGCCGACCTCGCTCTTAAATCGGATGTCGAGCGACCGAGAGCAGCGCTTAGGCACGATGTAGCCGAGCCAGCGGAACCAGCCCTCGCCAAGGCGGCGCTCGCGTTCTTCAACGTAAGTTTCAACGTCAATGCGCTCGCCGTCGTAGTCGATGATCGCGAAGGATGCGCGCGTAGCCCGGTCAACGGCTGCGCTGTGTTCGTCCCAAGGGAGCCCCGCCACATCGGCCACCAGGGAGCCGTCAGCGTTGTAGATGCGATGTGCGACCTGCCGCCATTGCGTCCACGGCAAGAAGCAGCCCCAGTCTTCCTGCGTGCTGCTATCGTTCGTCTGAGCGCCCAACTTCACATGCAAATGGCCCTCGCTGAGAGTGAACCCGTACTCGCGCGGATGTTCGTCCCAGTAGCCATCGCCGGGCTTCGCCCAATGATAACGCGACGTGTCGACCCAGCGGCGCCACGGCTTGATGACCGCGGGAAGTTCGCAGATCATCGTTAACCCAAATGCTTGAAAGCGGATGTTGCAGCCGGGACTCTCTCGCTCTTCGCTAGCCGACGACAGCACAATTGAGAGAGGGCGCCACGTCTCGCGGAAAGCGAACGTGAGCGGCCCGAGATGCTTGTCGTTGTCGCCCCAGCGACGGCGGGAGCGCGCTGAAATATGCCCGGCCATCATGCCGTTCCCTTCGTCGGGTAATGGCGTTGCGCGAACGTCGCCGCGAAAGCACGAAGCTCTTTTTCAATCTGGTCCATGCGCGCCAAGTCGGCGGCTGTCGGTTCCTCGTCCCCCGGATCGAGGATCGACATGATGCTGGCGAAGAGGTGTTGAGCGCCGGCAAAGAAGGCGAGGCGCATTTCGTCTCGCTGAACCTGCGAGGCCTCTTTGTTTATGACCATCTGCTGAAAGCCCAGAAACCCGGCGGCGATCAGCTTGCCTTCCTTGGTCAACTCGTCAGTCAGTTTTACGGTCAGATCATCGAGCTTCGACATTCTTAGTTGCTCCGGGCCTGATACTCGGTTTCGCTTCCGTCCGCATGGATGCGGATACGACGACATTTGGGGCAACCGTCCTGCTGATTACGGACGGCGTCGTCCCCTTCCAAGAGGCATTCCGGAGGTCCGGCGCAAACGATCACTTCGGGCTCTTCTTCCATCTATATCTCCGCTCCCTGATGACCCCAGGTGCCGCAAGGCGAGGCGCCGATGTCTAAGGCGAAGCCACATAGAATGATGGTCATGTAGGTCTCCCCCTCTGTTCCATTACCCTCTGTCCTGCGTAGATCATCGGCTCATCTCTTTGGGCTGAACGCTTTCCATCAAATCCGGCAGCACTACGTATCGGGACAAGCCCGTCACGACTTCACCAGCTTCAAGCGCGGCCGTGCGTCGTCAGGGTGCATCATGTGCCGAGGGACGGGCCGCGTGCGGAACTCGCAGAACACGACGCCGTCAGGAATTGCGCTGGAGATCGGCACGTAGAAGCGGAACCCCATCGTCTCGTCTATCTCCTTCTCCAGCATCCCGCGCTGGATCTCGTACTTGAGCTCGTACAGCAACTTCTCGATCCGCTCCTTGCGGAAGCTGGTCGGGTCGCTCATCGGTTCTCTCCATTCTCAGCCCGCCACTTGATCCCGTGCGGAGACTTCAGCCAAAGCTGGTCGGAGATTTTCCGCATCGAAATCCCGTAGATGCGCTCGAACTCCGCTTCTCCCACCTGATGCTGTTCACGGTGGGCTGCCGAGCACAGAGGGATGACGAAGCAGTCTGACGGCTTCACGCCCATGCCGCCGTCAGTTCCCGTGCGGACGTGAGCCGCCTCGATCTTCCCGAAGCACTCGTGCGCCGACCGCTTGTCGATCACCGCGCACTGGAAGCCACGGACCCACTTCAAGTGCTTGTCGCACCTGACCTGCGGTTCCTCGCGGACGCCCATGGGCTCGGCCTTGCGGCGCTTGGGGAGCATCAGATGGACCCCGAGGCCGGGCAGGGGGGATACCCGAACGCTGACCGCCTATTGAGAAGCGGCGCGGACACCGGAATGGCGGCCTCGGGGAACTGCATGGTCAGGCGGCCTTCGCGAGCTCGCCCGACCGACGGCGGATGGCCTTGTTGACCTCCGTGCGCGCGATGTCGGGCAGGTCGGCCGCATCGACGGCGGTGCTGATGGCCGTCACCGTCTCGGCATCCGCGTTGCCGATCTCGTGCTTCATCTGCGCGAGCCAGCCATTACGGTCGCCGCCTTCATCCGGGAAGGCGGGCAGGTCGAAGGCCGCGGCGCCAGCGTCGTTGTCCTGCGGGGGCGCGAGCTGCGGGGCGTCCGTGGGCTCCGCTTGCGCCAGGAGCGCGGCGCCTGTCACCGATGCGCCCTCGGGCGTGTGGGCCTCCGTCGACGGGCCGGCGTAGTCCTGAACCTCCTCGCGGATGTAGACGCCCTTGAGCACGTCCGGGAAGCCGTCGCGGATGGCGAAGGCGCGGGCGCGGAGCTGCAGCATGCGCTTCGGATACTGCGACCACGGACCCTGCTTCTTCCACAGGCCGGCAGCCTTGGCGTCGGCAACGTCGAAGGTGCGGATCACGGGCGACTTGCGGTCGCTGCGCTTGGCGCGGCAGGTCGCGACCATGGCGTCCCCCTCGCCAGCGACCGTCTCTTCGAAATCCTCGAGGAAGCCGCTGGCCTGCACCAGGCCGAGGGCGGCATCGCCCCAGATGGTCGGGCGCCCGTTGACGACGGCGAAGCTCTGAACCGCTTGGAACGGCTTGAGGCCGACCTCCATGCCGGCGAGGATCGCGGTCACGATCTTCTCCGGGCTCTGCATGTCGCGCGGCGCCATGCCCGACTTGTGGATCAGGCCGGCCATGCGGTAGGCCTGCTCGGCATCCTGGGGGACGATGGCGTTGACGCTGCCGCCGCCCGCCTTGAGCGGCGCGCGGGCTTCGACGGGAAGGTTCTGGGTCATCTGTTACTCCGCTGCTACGTTGAGAGGGGCCTGCATCTTCATCGCGACCTCGAACAGGCCGCGGTCGTGCTTCTCTTGGATCTGCTTCGACGCCCAACCGGGCAGGTCGAGCGTCACCACGTCGTCGGCATAGCCGGGCCAGTGACCGGTGCGGATGCACTCGGCGAAAATGTGGCGGGCCTTC
>CAZENI010000011.1:40900-44406 GCA_964513055.1 uncultured Opitutus sp. | reverse complement strand
GCGCTCCGCCGGCGTCAGGCCCGCGAGCAGGGAATTGGCCGGCAGCTTTTCCGGCCCGGGTGTTGCGGACTGGTTTTCCAGATACACGATGAAGCCCGGAAACGCCGTGCGTGCGTGCGGCTCGACATGCAGCCGAATCGACGCCGTGAAGCCCGCGAGCGTCGGATGCTTCACCTGCAGCGCCTCGCCCGGTCGCGGCGGCGTCTCCCCCTTCGCCTGCCGCGCAAGCCACTCGGTCTTCAAGTTCGCGCACGCCTGATAAATCTCCGGCGGCGGATAGAACGCCGCGCGCGGCTGATACGCGCGCGCTTTCTCCGGTCCGAAATTCCATCGCGCGCTCTGTTCGTATCCCGCCCGGTTCACGTAGAGCGGCGTCAGCTCCCAGTTGAGAAACATCAGCGCGAACGGCAGGTGATCGTTGAACTCCTCGAGGCAGCGCCGCCGCGCCCGCTCCTCCTCGAGCGCCAGCAGCCGGTTGATCACCGTCTCGATGTGCGGGTGCAGCTCTTCCAGGAACGCCACCTCGGCCGCCGTGAAATCCCCCTGCTCGCGCGTGCGCCGGATCGCGATCTGCGATCCGACCTGCGCGCCCCGCCAGTAGAGCGCGACCGCGAGGTGATGCCAGCCGTTGGGCGCGAGAAACTCCTTGAAGAACGCCGTCTGCTGCAGCTCGCCGAAATCCGGCACCACATCCGACAGCCGGTAGAGTTTGATCTTCCGCGGCTGCGAGAGGACGAACTGCGGCGTCATGTCAACCTGCCGGCGGTTGTTGAACCACGTCGTCGGCCGCTGCGCATTCGGCGTCGCCAGGATCTGCGCCGCCTGCCACGAGGTGGCGAAGTCCAGGAAGTTCAGATACACAATCAACGCGTCGTGCGGCGTCGTCTCCTTCAGCAGCGCCTGCAGCGCCGTCCAGAACTGCGGGATGTCGGCCGACGCATGCAGCCGCAGCAGCAGCGCCTCGACCTGCGGCGATCCCGACCCCAGCCGGGCCTCGCGCGCGTCGGGCGGAGCAGGCGGACGGACGGTGGCACGCATGGCCGCACGAAACACCGGCCCGGGGCGGGAAACAATCCTGGAAGCGGCGCCCCCACGCGGCGCCGGGCCCGACCCGCCCGGGTTGCTCCCCCGCTACGCGCGCGCCGGCACTTTCTTCAGACAATCTTCGAGATCGGAGAAGCGGATGGGCTTCGAGAGGAAATCGTTCATGCCATGCTGCAGGCAGATCTCGCGGTCGCCATCGAGCGTGCCAGCGGTGAGCGCGACCACCCACGGCTGTCGCTCCGCCGGGAGGGTGGCGCGGATCCGTTGCGTGGCCTCGTGGCCGTTCATCTCCGGCATCTGCACGTCCATGAACACGACATCATAGGGCTGGCGCTGCACCGCCTCCAGCGCCTCGAGGCCGTTCGACACCAGGTCGGGGGCATAACCAAAACGCTCGAGGATGCGCTTCGCGACGAGCTGGTTCACCTGGTTGTCGTCGGCGACGAGGATGCGCAGCGGAGTCTGCCGGGCGAGATTCACCACGGTCACGGCGAAGGGCGGAGGCGTCGCGATCGGCTTGGCGCCGCCGGCGAGCGTCTCCTCGATCGCCTGCAACAGGTTGCCGGGGCGAATCGGCTTTTGCAGGAGGGCGCCGACGCCCTGCGACCTCGCCTCGGCGCGGATGTCCGCCCGAATCACCGTTGAAATCATGATAATCTTCGGGTGCGCGCCGGGCAGTTCGTGCAGCCGGCGGCACAACTCGAAGCCGTCGATCTCGGGCAGTTGCAGGCCGGTCACGAGCAGGTCGTAAGGGCCCCGCTCGCGGAGGAGGCGGAGGGCCTGGGCGCCATCCGGCACGGCGAGACACGCCATGCCCCACTGGCGGAAATACGTTTGCAGCACGAGCGACGTCGTCTGGTTTTCCATCACCAGCAGCGTGCGCACGCCCTGGAGCGAGGGCTTCGCGGCGAGCACCGCGCCGCGTCCGGCCGTGAGGTCCGCGCGGGTGCGCAACATGAAGAAGAACGTCGAGCCCTGGCCGACGGTGCTCGTCACGCCCATCGTTCCGCCCATCAACTCCGCGAGCCGCTTGGAAATCACGAGCCCGAGGCCGGTGCCCCCATACTTGCGCGCGGTGGATGAATCGACCTGGGAGAAACTCTTGAACAGGCGATCCATGCGATCGGCGGGGATCCCGATGCCGGTGTCGCGCACGCTCACGCGCAGCAGGAACTCCGCGCCCGCCCCCGCCGCGCCCCCGGACTCGGGTTCGAGTCGCACCTCGATCTCGCCCTTCGCGGTGAACTTGATCGCGTTGCCGATCAGGTTGCAGAGGATCTGGCGGAGCCGCGTGGGATCGCCGCGAATCACGGCCGGACACTCCGGCGGCATCGTGTAAACCAAGTCGACGTTCTTCTCGCCGGCCTTGGCGGCAAAGAGATCGAGGCAGTCCTCGACGCAGCCGCGGAGGTTCACGGCCTCGTCCTCGAGCTCCATGCCGCCGGACTCGATCTTGGAGAAATCGAGGATGTCGTTGATCACGACGACAAGGGTCTCACCGCTGTTGCGGATGGTCTCGGTCATCTCGCGCTGGCGCGGGTCGAGCGGGGTTTCGAGCAGGAGGTTGGTCATGCCGATCACGCCGTTCATGGGCGTGCGGATCTCGTGGCTGACCGTGGCGAGGAACGCGCCCTTGGCCTGCGCCGCGGCCTCCGCGGCTTCGCGCGCGGCGATGATCTTCGTCTGGAAATCCTTCTGCTCGGTGATGTCGACCAGCATCCAGACTTCGCCGGGGGCGGAGCGATGCGCGGTGAATTCGAGCCAGCGTTCGCGGCCATCCCGGCCATGCACCCGCACCTCGCGCGCGCGGCAGAAGTTCGCCGCACGATCGGTTTCGTAGTGCGCGCGCTCGGCCGGGGCGCGCTCGCGGAAGACGAGGGCGAACCAATCGTCGAGCGACGTGATCTCGGAACGGTGATAGCCGAGGCAGGCTTCCAGGGGCGCGTTGATCCAGAACTCGCCCTCCTGCAGGTGCACGGCGGGCTTGGGGAGCGTCTCCACCATGATGCGCCAGCGCTCGCGGTTGCGCCGTGCCTCCTCGATCGCGTGGCGCTGCGCGGCTTCGACGCGCTCGCGGCGCACGAGGGCGAGGCCCGTCACGAGTCCCGACACGAATCCACTGATCAAGCACAGCACGATTTGCAGATACCACGCGCGCCGGATGCCCGCGAGCCGCCGGGCGTAGGTGCTCGCTTCCCAGTCGACGCCGACGGCGCCGGCGATCTGACCGGCCGCATCGAAGAACGCCGCGTAGCCACTGACGAACGTGCCCCATTCATCCACGTAGGGTTCGGGATCGGCGGTCGGCACCCCGGTCTTCAGCACCTCCCGCAGGCCCGGCGACGCGTCGGGATACGGCTGCATGATGTGTGATTTCTCGTCGCCGCCCCGGGCGCTGAACGTGCCCGGCGGCGTCGGGTCCAGCACGAAGAACACCTGATCGTTTTTCAGGACGCAGGTGT
>CAZENI010000011.1:34353-40890 GCA_964513055.1 uncultured Opitutus sp. | reverse complement strand
GGTAGTCGTTGCGGACGAGCTTGCCGGCCTGCGGCCAATACAGCGCGCGTTGGAGCGGCGCGATGGCGCGGAGGTATTCCGGCGTCGTTTCCTGCGCGCGATCGATGAAGGTGCGGTGCTGCTCGACGTCGAGGTCGCGCGCGATGCCGCGCGCGGCGCGGACGAGTTTGTCCTGCACCTCCAGCTTCAGCGCGCTCATCGCCCGGAAATGCAGCACAGCCGAGCAGACGATGGTGGCGATCACCACGATGATGCCAACCATCGTGCCCTTGAGCCGCGCCGCGGAAGCGTTCGCGGGAGGACCGTCAGGGGCGGGCGGGGAGGAAGCCGCGGCCACGCGCGCCGGCTCGCGGCCAGCGTCACGTGCCCGGTTTCCGCGCGAGGGGGTCGATCGGTCGAACATGAGCTTCAGGTCTCCCGCGCCGAGGGCCGACGCGACCGCTGCCGGCGAACCCCGGCGAAGAGGAGGCCGGCCACGCCGGCCCACAGCGCATACGTCGACGGCTCCGGGATCGCGCTGCCGGCATAGTTGAGCACCAGATCGTTTCCGTTCAGGCCGACCGACCACGTGCCCGTGAACGGATTCTGAAACCCGGTCGAATCGAACGTGAAGGCGTTGGCGGCGAAATTGCCGACGCCGAGGGTCGTCGTCACAAACGTGAACGAGTAGTTCGCGCTCGAAGAAAAGCCGGCGGCCAGCCCGGCCACGCTGCCGTTGAGCGAGTTCAGCCGGATCGTGAGGGGATTTCCGGACGTCGCGTCGAGCGTGAGCGAACCGGAGATCGCCAGCAAGTCCCAGCCCGAGGTCCCGCCGGGCGTGCCGGCGACATGGTTGACTTCCCAGTTGAAGACGGCGCCGCCCTGCAAGGTAGTGTTGCCCGCGCTGAGCGTGCCCGTCGAGGCGCCCGGCGAAAGCGTGCCGCCGCTCGTCACGGTGAGCGCTCCGAGCGAACCGGTTCCCATCAACTGCGCGCCCGAACTGATCGTGAAGGCGCTGGACGTGGCCGAGCCACTGAGGTTCAGCGTGCCCCCGTTGACGGCCGTGGCACCCGTGTAGGTGCTGGTGCCCGTCATCGTCATCGTGCCACCGCCGGTCTTCGTGAGCGCGGTGAGGCCACCGGCGGAGTTGAAAGCCACGCCGCCGGGACTGTCGATCACGAGGCTGTGGTTGTTGCCTTGAAGCGCTTGGGAAAACTGAATCGCTGCGCCCGTGGTGTTCTTGATGAGCGTGTCGCCGCCGAGCGACACCGTGTCGTGGTAGATCTGCGCGCCCGTCGTGACGACCTTGCCGCCGTTGATCACCGTGGTGCCGCCGGCATCCGTCGTCACGCTCGCGAGCGGCGTCGTGTGGCCCACGGCTCCGGAGAACGTCGTCGTGCCGGGCGTGTTGATCGTGAGCGCACTCGCGCCGTCGATCGTCGAGGAGAAGGTCACGGCATTCCCCGCCGTGCCGAACGTATTCACCACCGTCGCCGCGCTGAGGGTCTGCGCACCGGAATAGGTTTGATTGCCGACCGTCGTGAACGTCCCTCCGTCCGTGAGCGAAAGCCCCGAGGTCAGCGCGAGGTGGTCCAGCGTCATGAGGAACGGAACGTTGGCCTGGCCGGGCGGAGGCGCACCGCCGCCGAGATTCCAACCGCCAAGCCGGGTCGCGTCGAACTCCCCGCCCCACGTGATCGGGATCAAGACATGACTCATCGCGCCGACCGCGAACGCCGTCGTGTTCACCGCGACCGACACGGTGTTGATGCCGGGATCTTCGAACTGGATGACGAACGACGGTGCGACATTGCCGGACTCCCGCTGCGCAGTCACGCGCACATACGTCATCGCGCTGCCATCGACGTTGATGCGGGTGACGCCCCAGCCGTTGTCGTTGCTCGCGGCGATCGCGATGGAACCGGCCGTCTGCGTCACGGCGCCCACCCCGGCCCAACTCGTCCCGCCGGTGATCGCGCCGGTCGCACTGCCGGCGTTGAACGTATCCAAGGTGATCGTCTGGCCCGCGCCCTCGCGCCCGGTGCCGAGGAGCACCAGCAGCAGCCACGCGCCGAACCGCGCGGAACTTCTCCGCCGCCGGCGCTCAAGGCAGCTCATAAATCTCCACGAGCGCCACACCCCCGGCGGCACCACCGGACGAGACCTGCGCCGTGTAGGCGCCGGGCGCGAGATGGAGCACCAGCGCGGCGTCCGCGCTTCCATCCGGCAGCGCAAACGCACCCACCCGCGTCGCGCCCGCGGCAATCGCCGCCGCGTCGGGCGAGGCCGACCAGCCGCTGTTGCGCGCGATCTCGTTCGCGCCGGAAAACACCGCCAGTTGCGGTCGCACGAGCACGCCACTCACGCCGAACTGCGCCAGCGCCGGCCCAATCGCGCGAATCAGCAGCCGCTGCGGCGCCGTGCCTTCGACCACGAGGCCGACGATCAGCGTGTCGGACTCGCTGCCGGAAACGGCGCGCACCGAGAGATTGCTGACGCGGGCCCCGCTCGCGGCGGCCGAAAGATCGTAAACTTCCACGAGGCCCACGCCCGTGCGTCCATCGGACGCACTGATGACCGCCGTGTAGTTTCCCGGCGCGAGCGTGGCCAGGAGCGCCGAATCCGCGGTGCCGGCGCCCAGCGCAAATGCCCCCACGCGCTCGGCCGCCGTCGCCAGCGCCTGCGTGGCCGAGGCTCCGCCGGTCGCCCAGCCGGTGTTGCTCCCGACCAGCGCGGCCTCGCGAAACAACTCCAGCTTCGGCGCCGCGATCGCGTCCGCGACGCCGAACGCGCCGAGCGACGGACCGACCGCTCGCACCAGCACCGGCTTCGGCGCGTCGCCCGTGATCACAAACCCGGCGATCGCCACCTGGTCGCCGCTGCCGGCGCGCGTCCGCGTGGAAATATTGACCAGCCGCGAGGCCACGATCGCGGGCGTGACCGGCGTGGTGGGCGTGGTGGGCACCGTCGGGGTCACCGGCGTCACGGGCGCGGGCGGCACAACCGGCGAGACCGGCGCGGCGGACGTCGTGACCGTGAACTCACGATCGACGTCCGGCGCCGCGTTGAAGGCGTCGTTCCCCGCCTGCGATGCGCGCACGACGATCGTGCCCGGCCCGGCGATAGCGATGCCACCGTCGGCGAGCGTTCCCGGCCCGCGGATGACGTTGAACGAAACCGGCAACCCCGAGCTCGCGGTCGCGCTGACCGTGACCCGCGTGGCGTCGACCGGCGGAGCAGCGATGGGCGCGAACGCGATGCTCTGGTTCTGCTTCGCCGTGGTGAAGAAGAACTCGGTGGACGCCGGCAGAAAATTCTCGTCGCCCGCCTGCGTGGCCCGCAACCGCACGAGTCCCGCATCGCGCGTCGTGAGCGAACCGTTGCTCAGCGTCGCGTTCCCGCCGGCCACGGCGAGCGTCACTGCTCCGCCCGAGCTCGCCGTCGCGGTCACGGGAAACGGCACGCCGACGGAGAGCGTGATCGGCAGCGCGCCCAGCGCGATCGACTGCGGCGACTTCGCGATCACCAGGGTGCCGGCCGCGGTGCCGGCATACGCCGGGTCCTGGATGGTCGCGACCACGGGATACGTTCCCGCGTTCACCGGTGGGTTGGCGCTGCCGTTGTAGGAAAACACCACCGCGAGGCCCGCGGGCGACGTCGTTGCACTCACGGTCTTCGCCGCGCCCGAGTAGGTCGCCGCCAGATTGCCGAGCACGACGGTCGCACTGCGGGCCGTCACGCTGAGGACGAACGACCCGCTCAGCGTCGTGCCCGCGGCATTCGTCACGGCGCAGACGTAGCTGCCCGCATCGGTCGGCACCACGCTCGCAAAAATCAACGAGGCATTCGTCGCACCGGCGATCGGCGCGGAGTTCTTCCGCCATTGATAGCTCAGCGGCGCAGTGCCGGTCGCGGTGATGGCAAACGTCACCGCACTGCCGGCCGCCACCGTGCGCGCCTCATACGAGCCGCTCACCACGGGCTGGACGGACAAGCCCGGCACGGCGCCCGCGCTGAGGCCCAGGCTGTCGAACGTCATCCGGAAATCCACCAGTCCCGGCGCGCCGCCGCCGATGCTCCACCCGACGATCTGCGTGGCATCGAAGCCTGCCGGCCACGCCCCGATCGGAAGCTGCACCGCGGTCAGCGTGCCCGTCGCAAAGGCCGCGGTGCTCACCGCCACCGTGTGCGTCGCGAGGCTGCGATCCTCGAACTGCACGACGAGCGACGGCGCGGCATTCCCGGCGTCGCGCTGGGCGGAGATCGTGACGAAGCTCATCTGGGCCGCGTTCAGCGTCAGGCCGGTGACGCCCCAGCCGTTGTCGTCCTTCGCGCTGCGGCCGACCGTGAGCGTGCTCGCGTTGGGCGTGACATTGCCCACCCAGGTGGTGCCGGGGCGCACGCTGCCGCCCGGCGGGCTCCCGTTGAAATCGTCGAGCAGGATGCTCTGCGCGCGCAGCGCGCCCACGCTGGCGATCGCGAACGCGGCGATGAGACAGGCGCGCCGCATCAGGTCCCCGGTTGCGGAAAGTTGATCGTCTTGTCGTCGGCCGAGGCGCCGGCCAGCCGGCGCTGCACGAAGACCGGCACGCCGGCGCGAATCACGAAGGTGTCGCGACTGGGCGTCGCGTCGCCGACGCGCTGCCAGTGCCCCGTGGTGCTGTTAAAGTAAAAGCTGAACCAGGATGCTCCGCTCCACACGAGCAGGAGGTCGGCATCCGCCGGATCGGCCGAGCCGCGCCACGCGGCGCTGCGCGTGCCGTTCTGCAGCGCCAGGGCGCCCAGCGTGATGTCGCCCGTCTGCATCGTCGCGAGGAACGTGAAGGAGTTTTCCGTGCGGGTGTGAAACGCGCGCTGCGGCGTGGCCAGCACGCGGCCCACCACCGCAATCTCGAGCGGCGTGGCGCCGCGCCGCGAAATCATCACGCCGCGATCGGGGCGCAGGAGGAAGGTGTTGCGCGTCGCATCGCCCACCTGGTCCGAGTCGCGCGCCCAGCGCTGCCAGGTGGTGTTGTAATAGAAATTCAACCACGACGCGCCGCCCCAGACCTGAACCAGATCCGCGGTCACCGGATCCGCCCCGCCCTGCACGACCAGCGAATCGCCGGGGGCGGTCGTGCCGAAGAAGGTCGCGAGCGTGTCGCCCGGGACGATCTCGAAGGCCGCGCCGGCCGTGCCGGTCTCCAGCCCCAGCGTTGCGAGCCCCACGCCATCGTCGGCGACGAACACGCGCGTGGCGGTGTTGGCCGGACTCGTGACGCGGAAGACCCGCCCCGCGTGCGCGCCCGAGGTGATCCGCAGAAAATACGGCGCGGCCGTCGTGGAGAAGGCCCCGGGCGTCCACGCGGCAGCGGAATTCTCGACGTAGTTCGTGCCGACCGCGGTGAGGCGGCCGACCGAGCTGGCCAGCGACGACACATCGGCGTCGAAGGGAATCGAGAAGGAGCGCGTCTGGCCCGACGGGATCGTCTGCACGAGGAAGCCGACCGGGCGGGACTTCACCTCCTGGGCCACACTGCAGAGCGAAGACAGGTGAACCACGGAGGCACAGAGGCACAAAGATCCAAACCAGGAGCCAAGGCGGTGGATTCGAACCCGTCTTCTTTGTGCCTTTGTGTCTTTGTGGTTCATAAAAAATCGCGACGGGTTCAGCGCCCCGCCACCGCGGCGAAGCCACCGCCCGCATCGGTCGCGAAGAGGCGGTGATTTTTTTCGTCGAGGAAAACCGTGAAACCGCCGCCGCGCGTGCGGAGTTGTTTCAGGTGCGCGCGCGCGTCGGCGGCCGGAAACCAGGCGGGCGCACCCGCGAGGGGCGAAGCCGCGGCGTCCGGCGCCACGACGACGAGTTCGAAGGGATTCTCCTCGAGCAGCCACCGGCGAAAGTCGGCGCCCGGCTCGAGCGCGATGAACCACTGCCAGCGTTCCACGTTCTGCCGGTCATCCACCCAGGCGCGACGCTCCGCGTGCAGCACGCGATCGGCGGCGGCGCGGCGGCGCCAGAAGGCGCGTTGGAAAACGGCGTCGGCATCGCGGTCTTCGCGCAGGCCGGCGGTTGGCGGAGCGACGTCCGGGCGGGCCGCGGGCGTGGGACTGCGGTCACGACCCGCCCGGGTGTCGTTCGCTACCTTCACGCTGACGGCCACGGCGGCTGCGATCAGACCGCCCAGACCACACGCAAAAACGAGGCGCCGCGTCATGACTCAGTTCCCCGAGTGCGAATACGTGCGGAGGAACAGCTCGATGTCCTTCACGCTCGCGACGAAGCGGTTCAGGCCCTCGGCCTCGTTGCCGAAGAGCATGTAGGCCGGGATGACGATCTTCCAGCCGCCGTTCCACGCGCTGCGGCCGACGAGCCGCGAGTTCGTGAACTCGGACGGAATCGAACTGTAGAAGAACGTCGGATCGCTGACCGGGCGAAACGCCTGGTGCTTGCGCAGCACCCACGGCGCTTCGCTGAGCGTGCCGTTGGCGTTGTAGAACTGCGTGGTCGAGAAGGCGGTCGCCCCGAGGTTGAACGGCAGCGGCAGCGCCTGGTCGGCGACGGTCCAGCCGCGGACT
>CAZENI010000011.1:23267-34343 GCA_964513055.1 uncultured Opitutus sp. | reverse complement strand
GACTTGATCGGTGTCGCCGAGCGGCGGTGCGCGCATGTAGTCGACGCCCGTGGGAATCAGGTAGGCATACGGCGTCGCGCTGAGCGCGTTGGGCGTCGAGCCGAAGACCACGGTGGGCGTCGTGTTGCCCGGCTGATACGGGTCCATGCCGACGTAGCCGCGGAACACGAGGCCGCTCGAGTAGATCTTGGTGGAGAAATTCGAGGCGGAGAACGTATGGTCACCGTCGGCGAGCGGCAGGCCGAAGAAGTTCTGGCCGTGCTGAATCGCGGTGCGGAACGGGATCACGATTCCGGGCACGGCGCTGCCGTCGGGCTTCCGGAGGTTGCGGCAGTGCGCGGCGACGTCCGGATCCGCGAGCAGGTTCGACAGGATGTGCTGCTCGAGCGTCTGCTGCCACTGCGCGTCGTCGTCGGTGACGGCCGGATCGTCGATCAGCCGGAACAGCTCGCGGCGAAGCGAGAAGAGCGTGCCGTTCTGATCGGGGTTGTTGATGCCGAGGCGGCCCTTGGCGACGGACCAGTCGGCCTGCATTTGCGCCATCGTGCCCGCGAGTCCGGCGTCGCCGGTGGTGCTGACGGTCGCCTGCGGCGTGCCGCCGGTGAGATCGCCGAGGGCGCGGGAGGCGACGATTTTATTGATCACGGCCTGACCGGTCGTGGAGCCAAGGAGGCCGGTCTCGTAGTCGTAGCTTTTCGCGGCGAGATACGTGTAGCGCGACGCGAGATCGAAGAGGGAGCGGTATTGCTCGAGGGCCTCGTTGCGAAAGGTGCGGAACGTGAGATCTTTTGTCCGATAGCCCTGGATGAGCGCGGCGGCGCGCTGGCGGAAGGTCTCGCGGTCCTGGAGGAGGCTGTCGCCCTTGGCCACCAGGTTGCGGACGTTTTCGTTGGCGCGCTGGAGCGTCGTGGCCGTCTGCGCGATCTCGTAGAACTGTTGTCTCAGGTCCTGAGCCAGCAGGCTGAGCTCATACCTCGCCTGCTTCTGCTCATAGCTGAACCCGACCTTTTCGAGTTCGAGATCCCGGGTGGCTGAAATGGTGTCGATCAGGATGTCGAGGGCGCTGGCGCCCCACTCGAAGTTGAGTGCCCAAGCGACTGTAGACTCGTAACCGAAGACCGCTGACGTTTGGTTGACGCCACGTAAGAGCGGGTGGACGTCGTTGGCGCCGGGGCCGAGCATCTTCGGCAGGGTTTCGATCCGGGCTTGGGCGTGGAGCAGGTTAATCGCGGCAATTTCCCTCTGGTATGCAGCATAGGTGTTGAGCGCCAGCTGGGTTTTTTTCAGGACTTGGAGCGCCCCTTCGGTCCCCCCCTCGATCGCCAGGCGCTTCGCCTGCGCGTCCACCATATCGGAGTAGAGCGCCTCGCGCCGGAGGAACGACTCTTGCGCGGCCGCGAGCCTGGCACCGGAGGCAAGGAGTTCGATTCGCGCCTGTTCGGCGTCGGAGAGGGCCTGTTGCAGCGTGCCGACGACCGCGCGGGTGCCGAGGGAAGGGCCCGTGCCGGCCCAGATATCGGCGTATTGGACGAACCGGTTCGCGTCGACCGAGAGCGTTTTCATCACGCTCTGGGCCACGTCGGAATTCTTGATGTCGTTCACTGCCCCCCCCGAGAAGGTGTTGATGTTCACCAACGTGGGCACAGTGATTTTTACGACCTTGCTGTTGTCCACGATGGCACCTTCCGGGCCGGTGGGCCGATCGATGATAAACCACTCCTGCGTATCGGGCCCGGCGTAGCTCTGCGCATAGGTCTTGCCCGGTCCGATGCTGCCCGGGTAGGGCGTGCCGAAGATTTCGATCAACTGCTCCACGTAGGCCCCCTCCTGGTCGACGATGGCGGAGTTGGAACCGTCGACTTGGTTCTCCTGCGAGCGCAGGAGCCGCGTCATCTTGCCCGCCTGGTCGAAAGCACCCTTGGCGTTGAGCACGGCGCGCAACGCGCGCTCGTAAACCTGTTCGTAGTGCGACTTGCCTGCCTTCAACTCCGCCGGGGAAATATCGAACGCGATCGCACCGGGGCTGAGGCCGAGGGGATTGAGTCGGGCGTTGGCGGCATCCATCGTGCTCTGGAAACTCTCCCCGGCGGCCGGGAGTTCCCGCAGGGACGGGATCGTGGTGCGATCGATGACCTGCACGCCCGTGTGCTGGGGGTTGGTGTCACGGTCGGGCACGAGCGCGTTGCCGACGATCCAGTGGTAGTAAGCGCCCTGCGCGGCGCGCGACGACCATTCGTCCAGACCCCAGTGGCGCGTGCGCCCGCCGGTGGAGTTCTTGCCGTCGCGGTAGTGACTCCAGCCGGCGGCGGTGTCGTCCTTGTAACTCTGGCGGTAGGTGAGCGCGACGACCTGCTGGGCCGTGCGGGCGACGTTGGCGGCGGCCTGGGCGAACTTGCGTTCGTCGAAATAGTCGACCGCCACGCTCTGGCCGAGGACGGTCACGGTCTCGGCGCGCGGTGTCCACGTGAAGTTCGGGTTCGTCAACAAGCGATAGTAGCCCGTGAGCGCGGTGAGGTAATGGCCGTAGGCATCGCCGTGGGCCTGCGGGAACATCCGTTGCGCATCGGCGGCGTCGAGCTTGCCATCGGCGGTGGGACTGCCGGCTTTCTCGCGGATATTGTAGTTGGTCGCGTAGATCGCCTCGCCGGACGCGATGCCGCGGGTGTAGTTCCAATACATGCGATTGTAGGCAGGCGCGACCGTAACCGTGGTGTTGAAATCGTCGCGGCCGCGGAGCAGCGCGAGTTCCTCCTCGAGGACGTTCGAGACCTGGCCCTCGAAGGAAAAGCGGGCCGTGTTCACTTCGGTGACGGTCGTGGTGTCGTCGACGGAGATGGTGGGATTGGCGGCGTCGGCGTAGGCTTCGTTGCCGAGCACGGTGTAGAGATCGCTGAGGTAACCGGCGGCGAGCAGGAGCGCGTCGTTGACCGGGCCGTAGTTGTAGCTCGCGTCGATGCTCAGGGCCTTCGCGCGGTTGAGGACGGTCTCGTAGATTTCGATCAGGCCCACGCTGTCGATGTTGTCGAGGGAGAGCGCGATGTTGCCCTCCCACCGGGTGCCCGCCTGCGTGAGGACACTCACGTCCGTGTTGATCGCGTTGTTCGCGAGATCGCTGAGGCGCTGGTTGAACGGGTTGATGCCGGCGAGCACGCGCTTGATCCAACCCTCGACCAGTTGAGCCGGAAGCCAGCGGGACCACGGGACGGCGTCCTGATCGGAGCCGGGGGCGAGAAGGTGGCCGCGGCCGATCTTCGGGCGGTAGCGCATCGTGAAGTAGTTGTCGGACATCACGAGCTGCGGACTGCCGAGCGGCGCGGTGGGCGAACCGCCGACCACGATTTCATTGGACAGGGTGCCGTTGGGCTTTTCCCAGGGTGAGCCGCCGGCGGCAATCAGGTCGACCTCGACGGTCCGGTGAAACTGGAAATTGACCGTGGACGCCGAGCCGGCGTCGGCGGTGGAGTAGAGCGCGACTTCGATCCGGTTCCCGGCGATTTTTTGAAAGTAGCTGGGGTTGACGCCGAACTGGCGCGTGAGCCCGCCGGGCACCAAGCCGGTGCTGGCACCCACGCTGGCGAAACGCGCGGGAGCGTTGTAGGCGAGCGCGACCACGCCATTGACGTAGAGCACGAAGCCAACATGGGCACCCAGGTCGGCGCCGAAGAAAACCTGAGCCGGGACCCCCGCGCTGAAATCAATCCCGGCGGTGGATTTCGCGACCAGTCCGGGGCGCGCGGTGCCGCCGGTAAACGCCACCGGATTTACGGTCACCGTGCGCGGCAGCGTCACCGAGGTCGCGCCGAGATACTCGGCGGCGGTGGGGAGTTCGGCCGCGGGAGCCTGCACGAGCTGCCACGTGGGAAGGGGAATCAGGTTTTTTTGGTCGGAGTTGTAAATCGGCGCGGCCTTGGAACCTTGCGGCGGCGCGGAGCGCCACTCGAATTCGTAGTCCTCGGGTCGGGCGGCAAAATCGCCGCTGTGGCGGAGCGTCACCTGTTCATCGAGCGGATTCTTCGAGGGGAGAACCTTGAGATCGCCGGTGTAGAGTTCGGGCGTGACCTTGAAGAGCTGGACGGAAACCGGATCGCCGGCGGGCGTGAAGGCGCGGCCGTTGCCGAAGACCATCGTGACCCAGCCGCTGCCGTTGCCGGTGGCGGAGAGCGCGTAGTCGACGACGGCGGTGTCGGCATTCGTGATGGCCGGGAGCAGGGTCGGACCCACGTCGACCGGGGCGCCGTTGGGCTGGAACGTGCCGAGTTTCGCCGGATCTTCGACGAAGGTTTCGACGCGCGTCGTGAGGTGCTCGATGGCGTAGGTCCAGAGCGTGCGCTCGGTGGCGGAAGCGTTTTCCGCGAGGTTGACGAGAGAATCCCCGTCGGAAGCCGAGAGCGTGTTCAGCTGGAGATAATCTTCGCCCGCGATTTCGTCGACGAACTTGCCGACCAGGACCAGCGCGCCCTTGGCGCCGCGCAAGGGGTCGAAATAGAACCGCGATTGAAGATGCGGGGGCAGGCGCTGGAAGTAGGTCTTGCCGCCGCTCTGCGTCGTGAGAATCGCGGCGGGCAACGCCGAGAGCTGATTGGCGGTGCCGAGGGCGAAGGTTTTTTCGCGGATGGGATCGTGCAGCACGACACTCGGCATCGTCGCGCCGCCGTTGGCGATCGACTGCTGATAGAAGACTTCGGCGCTCGCCTGCGGCAGCACGGCGGGCAGGCCGAACTTCGGCAGCGTGAGCGTCTCGGCCACCCGGAGCGTGGGCGCGCCGGCCGGCCAGACGGGGCGATAGGTGATCGAGAGTGAGGTGCCGGAGATGGGATCGCCCTGGGGCACGCCACTCGCGAGTGGACGGAGATAAGGGAGAATCGTGCCGACGGCGGGCTGCGTCGCCGCCCCGGGAATCCAGAAGCCGTCGCGCATCGTGTAGTAAAACTGCATCAGGAAGGTCGGCGAGCCGCTGGCGTGCGGACCGCGGTAAACCCACTTGTAGCCTTTCCGATCCTCGAAGGTGAATTTCGTGTAGGCGGCGGGCCCCTGGTGGGCGGTATCGGCGACGCCATCGAGCTCGAGGTTTTTCGATTTGCCGGTGGCATCGAGCGGCAGTGGCAGCACCGCGAGCGGCATCGGCGCCTGCACGATCGTGCCGGCGGTGATCGGGTAATCGAAGCGGATCGTGGCGGTCTCGCGCAGGACTTGGAACGCGCTCATCGCGGGGCGCTGGTCGGTCGGCGAGGTGTAGCTCAACAACACGAACGGCGCGGAGGTGTAGGCCGCGGTGACCGAGGTGGTGTTGTTGAGGTCGTCGCGCAGGGCGTAGGCGCGGCCGCTGAGCATCAGGGCATGCTCTTCGTTGGGATTGAAGCCGGCGGCCGAACGGTCGTTTTGGACGTAGAGCTGGCCGGCGATCTCGGCGGGCGCGAGGTCGTCGGAGCCGGCATTGGAAGCGAGGATGATTTGGCGGGGGTTGGCCGGATAGGAAATCGTATACCGACCCACCTTCGTCGGCAGGTAGAACGGCTGGAACGCCGCACTCGGCGGGGTGACTTTGCTGAGCCACCAGATCTTGAGCCGGTTGTTGCCGGGGATGGCGTTGACCGGAATGATGGCACCCCGCTCGGCCGCCGTAATACCGGCCGTGAGCGGATCGACATAGGCGGCTGGCGCATAACTGTCGCCGAATCCCGGGCCCGGTTCGATATGACCGGCCACGGAATAGGCCGACGACGGCGGCAGAATCCGGTCACCCACGGTGGCGGTGGCTTCAAAGGCGGTGGCGGCGCCGTCGGCTTCCTGGAAATCGGGCCGATTGTCGGCTTGGGTGTAGAGCCGGACATACCAGACCTCGGAGCCGCTGGTGAAGCGCAACAGGGAGCGGTTCAGGCCATCGGAGCCCGAGAAACTGATGGTGAAACGTTGCGACGACGGGTCGATTTTTGCCTCCGTATGCGCGCTGTCGTCCTGAAAGATGAGCTGGGGCAACTGGCCGGCATCGAACGGCACGCCGTTGACGGCCGTGCTGCCCGTGGCCGCGACGGTGTTGTGCGCATAGGCGGAGAGTCCGGTCGGCCACGTGATCGTGTAGGCGTTCTTCGCCTTGGGCCAGAGCAGGCTCACCGGTGCGGTCGCGGAACCGGCCTCCGAGGAAATCGCGGCATTCAGGCGCTCCAACCAGTAGAACACCACCCGGTCGGGCGTGAAGTTCTCGCGCTCGGCGTAGTAGTCGACCACGCCGTCCGGTCGCGTGTGGGTGCCGTAGTAGGCCGGCCCGTCGGCGGCCAGCGCACTCACGGGCGAGCCGCGCCACTCGGTGCTGCTGTCGAGCGGGAGCTTGCGGTTGTCGGCATCACGCGGCGTGATCTTTTCGCCGAGATGGACCGTGGCGTTCACCGCCGGCGCGGTGCGCACGACCTCCAGAATATCGGCACCGAGGAAGGTGTAGGTGGAATTGGCGCCGGGCTTTTGCTTGCCGAGATACTCGATCAGCAGGCGTCCCTCGAGATTGTAGGCGTGGAGCTGGCCAACGCCGCTGGGTTTATCGAACCACACCGTGCTTTTCACCACCGGGCTGGGATCGGTATTGGTGGAGACGCCGACGGGCTTGAATTCCTCCGCGACCTCCTTCGGGAACAAGGCGTGGTGGACGGGATTGACCCATTCGACATTGCCGCCGGGCACAATGACGATCGGGCCGTTGAAACTCTTTTCGGTCCAGAAGATCGTGCGTGTCGGTTTCGCGGGGGCGGCGGAGACGGCGAAGGTCTCGTCGCGAAAGCGGTAGCGGAGCTGCGCGTCGGTGCCGGTCGTCCCGATCGCCACGGGCACGCGCGAGACCCAGGTGATGGCGACGCGGCCGAACTGGGAGGCGAGGACCCGCTCGGCGTGGGGGCTGTAATAGTAATTGAGCGTGGCGTTGGCGGCGATATGCGGGCCGCTGTCCTGCGTGCCCTCGGCATGGACAAAGGTTTCGCCGGGTTTCACCGGTTCGGCGCGCCAATAGGTCGAGTCGGCGGCGAGTGGCAGGCCGGCGGCGTCGTGCGTGGGCGGCGTGATAAAATCGCCGAAGAGGTAGCGCGGCGCGCCGCTGGCGAAGCCGAAGCCGAAGCTGGCGCGGACGTGGACGATGGCCCCGCCGGGCGACGTGGAGGTGGCAGGGTAGATCTGGCGGGGGTAGCGATTCGCGTAGGTTTCGGAGCTGTCTTTGATGGCCTGGTGACCGCCGCCGGTGATCGCCTGGCCCATGAACTGCGGCTGGTTGGGCTGGATCGGCGGCGTGTTGTTGGCGGCGTTGGGGACGGTGCCGCGGTAGAGGGTGTTGAAGGCGCCGCCCTTGATCTCGAATTGGGCGGAGGCGGTGGTGGCACCGAAAGAGAGCGCCATCACCAGAAGGTGGAGCCAGCGAATCGAGTCCATGGCCGCTCAGCGATCGCTGACGATGATGCGGGCAGAAACATCGTTATCGACCGCGGCCCAGATCCGGTATCGGGAGAACTGGGGGATATATCTTAACTTGGAGAAATTATACGGCCCCGCCGCACCATTGAGCCCGATCACCACACTGGTGCTACTCAGCCGTTGATTGACGGGCAGGCCAACGAAGCCGGCGACGGTGTTGCCCGCGCTATCGAGGAGATCGACGGGAGTCGCGTTGGAAAATCCGTTAACGAACGTGAAAAGCGAATGCGGGTTGGTGAAGGTGAGCGTAAGTTGGCCCGGGACGCTCGCATCGATCGTTTTGATCGTGAGCACAAGCGGTGCTCCCTGAGCGATGCCCGCGGAGTTCAGAGGGCTCGACCCTCCACGCAGACTAAGCGGGCAGTAGTTGTAGAATTTTACCCAATTGGCGACGTCGTTGATGCCATCGCCGTTCGTGGTGGCGAACCCCTCGTTTTGCGAGGTGCTCTGCGGTGGCAGCCGGGCCCAGCCCTGCGGGATGGTGTTGTTACCGAGACCAGCATTAGTGACGTTGAGATTCTGGACCGTCAGCCACGTGTAGGTCTGGGTGTTACCGCCCGTGGGGCTGACGTAGGGAGAAAGGCCGTTCTCAGTGGCGTTGCTTGACCAGCCGGGCTGCTGGAGAAACAGCTGCATCTCGGTCTGGATAGAATATCCGGTGGCGGAGCTCTTGTGGAACGCGATGACACGGATCCGGCAGCCGTCATCGTCGTTACCCAGATCACCCAGTTCAATCGGGATGAGGGTGTGGCCGACGCTATCTTTGGTGGTGCTGATGCCTTGATTGTAGATATCCCGGTCCTTGGGCAATTGGCTCTGCACGGAAGCTGAAAAGTCATCCCGCAAGATCGAGCCGTTCTTGATTTTGGAACTGTCGACGGAATCGAGCGCGAGCTTCGCAAGGGTGATCTTGCCGTCGACAATCTTGAGAGGGTCGTCGATGGCGCCATCGGCGAGCTTGGCGGCTGTGACGGCGCCGTTGAGGAGTTTGTCGGAGTTCACCGAAGAATTTTTGAGGTCTTCGGTCTCGACGGAACCGTTGACGATCTTGGCGCTGTTGACGGAATCGTTGGCGAGCTTGAGGAGGGTCACGGCGCCGTCCCTGAGCTTGTCCACGGTGACGGCGCCGTTGAAGAGCTTCTCCTCTTTGACGGCGCCGTCGGCGATTTTACCTACGGTGACGGCGCCGTTGAGGAGCTTGTCGCCGTTCACGCTGCCATCGACCAGCGCCGCAGTAATGACGGCATTGGTCGCGAGTTTGTCGAAAGTAACGGCGCCCCCGGCGAGCGCGGCGCTGCCGACGGCGCCGTTCGCGAGCGCGCCGCTCGTAAGCGTGATGCCGCCGCTGGCGACGGACTCGGCGGTCTGGGCGCGGAGCGCGAACGCGGTCGAGACCATCTGCTGGCGCGGGGAGCTCTCGGGATCGTTGGTGAGGTTGAGGTCGCCGTCGTCGACGGTGACACCGAGGTAGCGGGTGGCGCCGCCGAAAATGGCGGCGGAGAAGGCGGGGGACGTCTCGCCGTCGACCGGCGTGCCGGCGCCGATGAGGACGCTGAACTCGCCGCCGGAGATGGTGACGTTCTGCTTTTCGGAGTAGAGGCGGTTGCCGGTCGCGGAGTCGGTCGCGTGGTTCCAAATGCGGAAGATGACGGTGCGGTTGACCGGAGCCGTGGGGCCCACGGGGTTGCCGCCGGCGTCGGTGATCTTGCCCTGGTAACTGATGTAAGCGGGGACGGACTGGCCGAACGCCGCGAGCGGCAAGGAGAGCGCGAGGAGGGCGAAGAGGAGGCGGTTCATGTTAATGAAGTAATCGGTAATCAGTAACCAGTGATACAGGTTCGGTAGTCGGCAGCGTTGACGCTTTAGTCACTGATTACTGGTTACTGGTGACTGGTTTCAGTTGAGAGTAATCGCCCCGATCTCGCTCACGCGGCGGAGCTCGAAGGTGCCGTTGACGGTGATCGCCTGCCGGTGCAGGCCGGTGACGATTTCGGTGTAGGTGCCGCCGATCACGGAAGCGCCCCAGCCCAGGGAGGAACTGCCCGCGGGCGGTGTCTCCGTGAACGTGAACCGGCACTCGCGCGAAATCGTGTAGCTCTCGACGCCGGGGCCCACCCCGTTGAAACGCGCGTCCTTGTTATCGTGATCGGGGTGATAGGTGTGGACGAAGGGATTGGTGGGCGCGTTGTAGGGCACGTTCACGGTGCGCACGAGCGTCTGGCCGAGTGCGACACTGCCGGTGCCGGTGGCGACCTCGGTGTCGAGGGGCATGGTGACGGCCACGAGCCGGGTGGCGGTGGCTTTGCCGGCCGCCTGAAGGCCGACCTCACGGGTGCAGAGGCCGAGCGCGTGCGGCTCCGGGGCGAGTTTGCCGAGGAACACCTGCGAGAGCAGCGTGGCCGTGCCGTCGTCGGCGACGTGGAGGAGCACGCGCAGCGGAAACGATCGCGGGGTGGTCGTGCCGGCGGAGGCGGAGGCTGTGCTGTCCACGTGGGTGACGGCGACGTCGCCGATCCAGAGGCCCGCGAGGTTTGGGGTGCGGGCGCTGGCAGGAATCGAGACATCCATGAGGTTGCCGCTGTCCGTAAAACGGAGGAACGACGCATAGAGGGCGTCGGCCGCCCCCGTCATGGCCAGGCGGTCGATACCGAACATCAGCTCCACGGAAGTCTGCGGCGCGACGACCTGGGTGAACGACGCCAACAGCGGCGACTCGACATAGCTGGCGCTGCCGGCGTCGAAGGTGCGGCGCGTGAGCGGCACGCGGGCGAAGACGGCGTCCTGCCCGGCCGGGGCAGCGGCGGAATCGATCGGCGCCACGGTGATCGTGACCGGGGCCGCGGTGCGGTTGCGCACCCGCACGGTCACAAGGCTGCCGGTGCGCCCGTAGGTGAGGCCGTCGAGATTCGACGGGGCGATCTCGATCGGGGCGTAAAAATCGCCGACGACGGTCGCGTCAAACCAGTAGGCCTGGTTGCGATCGAGACGCTCCGCCGCGGGCGAGAACACCTGGATCGGATTGGACGGGCCGATCTCGCCGCCGACGTAGCGGTAGATTTTCGTGTTCGCCGCGACCGCCGCGGGAAAGGTGGCGAAGTAGCTGGAGAAAAACGGATACGTGCTGCCGGCGCTGAAGTGCGACGGGAAGCCGAGGAGATTGGCGCCGTTGCGCACCCACGTGCTGCGCGGCGGCAGGACGCGCTGCGTCAGGGTGAGACTGGAGGTGTCGGAGGCGGTGCCGCTGCAACGGACGAGATAGGCGTTCTGCCCGATCATCGACGTGAGCGTGCTCTGCGTCGGCTCGCCACGCACCCAGACGGACCACTCCGGCGTGCTGGTCGAAGGAACCAGGGAGGAGCCGTTGATCGGCGCGGGATTCGGATTGGTGTTCCAGCGCCACACGGAAATCACCTCCGGGTTGTCCGCGAACAGCACGTCGAGGGCCGCATGCGTGGCGTCGCCGTGGAGGTAGATCGCGTTCCAGCCACCCTTCAGGGCATAGGTGGTCGTCTGCCACTGGGCGTGGGCGGCGGACGCGAGGGCAAGCGCCGCGAAGACGAAGAGGGCCCAGGTGGAGCGGGGTTTTAAAAAACCCCGTTGAAAAATAGAACCCGCGACCCAAACAAC
>CAZENI010000011.1:7847-23257 GCA_964513055.1 uncultured Opitutus sp. | reverse complement strand
TCGAAAACCCCGCTCCACCTGGGACAGAATTTTCTCCGGTATTCGTTTTCATCGCACAACCAGGCGGTAGAAGCGCGCCGTGCCGGAAGGCGTGGGCACGTAGGCGGGAAGGATGTCGACGGCGGTCGCCCGGTGATTTTTCGCGGCCGCGCCCGTCGGTGAGGTCGAGAACAGGACGGTCGTCCACGTCTGGAGGTCGGCGCTCTCCTCGATGCGATAGATTTTCCCGGTGATCGCGAAGAACTCGAACTGCACCTGCGTCGCGGTCTTGCCCCGGATCCTGAGCTCGAAGCGCTCGGCCGCATCGCCGGCGAAGGTGCCGGCGACATACTCGTGATAATTGCTGATGCCGTCGCCGTCGAAATCGCCGTCGCGCGTGATGAGGCTGAGATCCCAGCCGTTGGCGCCGGGCAGCTTGCCGGCCTGATAAAGCTGCCACTCCTCCCACGCGTCGGGCAGGCCGTCGCGATCGCTGTCGACGCCCAGGTTGAGGTCGAGTTGCACGCGCTCGCCGCCGTTGCCGGCGCGCAGCGTGCCGCTCACTTCAATCGGGTAGAACTTCTGCCCGTTCATCTCGACGACGAGCGAGTAAACGCCCTGCGCCGGGACCGACTTGCTCGAATACGTGCGCGTGCCGGACCGGCTCTGGTCGATGGCGAGGTTGAGCTCGTAGTTCAAATCGCCGCGGACCTCGGTGAAAATCGGCGCCCGGCCGATCTCCTTCCCATCGCGCAGAAGAATGATGTCCGCACCCTCGACGCTCAGCGTGGCGCCCACCTGGTCCCGCACGATGCCGTAGATCACATAGTGCGGCGCCGGCGGAAAGGCCTTGAGCGCGGGCACCATCCCCAACAGGGCGCAAACGACGAGCCGGAGGAGTCGAACCGCGAAAGCAGCGCTGCGCCGTGGCACGCGAAGAACGCGCACGCACGAGGGAATCGTCGTCATGGGAATCGGGGGGAGGCCGGGAGCTGGAAGCGGCGGTTTTCCCGCCGCGCCCCCAGTATGCCGGATCGCCCCTGCCCCGCGCATGAGTCGTTCGACTCATTCGTGGGGTAATGACCTTAGGCCCGTCTCCGGAATACGGAGACAACGCGACGCCAGGAAAACGTGCGTGACCCCCGCCGCCCGCTCAGTGCCCCAGCCACTTCATCACGGCCTCCGTGCGACAGCGCACGGAGAGCTTTTCGTAGACGTGGTAGAGGTGGTTTTTCACGGTCGCCAGGCTGATCCCCATGCCCGCCGCGATCTCCTTGTCGGCGAGGCCACGCGCCAGATTGGCCATGATCTCCTGTTCGCGCGCGGTCAGCTTCTCATGCACCGCCGCGGCGGCGATCGGGCGCGCAAACGCCGCGAGCACGCGCCGCGCGATCGGCAGCGACATTGGCGCGCCGCCGGCCAGCAGTTCGTCGAGGCCGGCGACGATTTCCGCCGGCGCCGCGCTCTTCAGCAGGTAACCGGAGGCTCCCGCCTGCAGCGCCCCGAACAGATTCTCGGCATCGTCATACATCGTGAGCATCACGCATTGCGTCCGGGGGCAGAGCTCCCGCAACCGCAGCACCGCCGCCGGACCGGGCTGGCCGGGCAGATTGATGTCCACCAGCGCGACCTGCACGGGCGCCTTCGGCAGCGCGCGCAGCGCTTCCTCGGCGTCGGCGAACGACCCGGCGATCCGGAACCGGCCGCTGTCCGCGAGCAGGCGCTCGATGCCGGCTCGATATTCGCGGTCGTCTTCGATGAGCGCTACGGTGGTCATGCCAGGGTCGGAATTCGAAGTCGGAAGGGCGAAGTCAGGGCCGTCAAACCATACCACGGACTCACTTCGGACTTGGCGCACCAAACTTCGGACCCACCAGGGGCACGCGCAGCGTGACCGTGGTCCCCCGCCCCACTTCGCTCGTGATTTCCGCCCGTCCGCCGAGCACCTCCGCCCGCGCCACGATATTGATCGTGCCGTGCCCCGTGCCGAGCCGCTCGCTCATCACAAAACCGCGACCGTGATCGCGCAACACGACGACGAAATCGTCGCCCGCAACCGCCAGCCGCAGCTCCGCGGTCTTCGCCCCGGAATACTTCACGCAGTTGTGCACGGCCTCCTTCAAGGCCAGGAACAGGCTGTGCCGCACTTCGGAACCGAACACGATCGGCGGAGTATCTTTCGCCTCCGGCAGCTCGACGTTGCACGCGATGCCCGCCGCGCGCAGCGTGTCGACGGTGTAGTGGCCGAACCGCTCGATCACGCTCGCCAGCGTGTCGTGCTGCGGGCTCACCGCCCACACGATCTCCCGCGCGTGCTGCACGAGCTCCAGCGCGGAGCTGCGCACGCGTGCGAGCGAGGCCAACTTTTCCGGCTCGTCCTTCGCGCGCTCGGCTTCCCCGGCGAAAAGAATCACCCGGCCCAGCCCCGAGCCCACCTCGTCGTGCAGGTCGCGCGCGAGCCGCAGCCGCTCGCGCTCCACGGCCGACTGGGCTTCGAGCAATTGCAAACGGCGCTGCAACGCCCGGGTCGCATACCACCGGCTGACGCCCGCCACCCCCACGAGGCCCGATGCACCGGCCACCCCGAGGAACCACCACGTGCGCCACCAGGGCGACGCAATGGCAAACGCCAGCACGCCGATGGAGCTCTCGCGGTCATTGATGTCGCGAGCCTGCACGTGAAAAACGAAATCGCGGTAGGGCAGATCGGTGAACTCGCGCCAGGGTGTGGGCGACCACGTGGTCCACGTTCGCTCCAGACCCTCGAGCCGCGTGCGATAGACCGTGCGGCTGACGCCACGGTAGTCCGGGATGAAGGCGGGAGCGGCGTAGGTGACGCGGAGCGTGTTCTGCGCGGAGGCGAGCGCGAGCGGCCGATCGTCCGGGGCGTCCGGCGGGTGGGCCCCGCCGTGGGCCCAGAGCAGATCCCCATCTCGGGTGACGAGACGGCGGACGGCGGCGTGGAACGGTGCCGGGGACTGCGCCGGCCGCCAGGCGGGATCGATCGAGACGAGCGCTCCCTGTCCGCCCAGCCAGAGCGTGCGGGCGGCGTGGTCCGTAAACAGCGCCTTCGGCACCAGGGTGCGGAGCGGTCCAACCCGCAGCACGTCCAGATCGGTGCGACTTTCCGAGCGGAGCGCGGGTCGGCGCAAGACTTCCGGCGGGGACGAGAGAAGCATCTCCAATTGGGTGGGAGCGATGCTCGCGTTGGAAAGGAGGGGGCCGATGCGCTGGGCTTCGGCCGGGCCAGACTCGGACTGGCTAGGGACGGAGGCGCGGACGTCGTGGGACGAATCACCCCGCATGGCGCGGATCTCGCTCGCGATCGTGGTGGTTGGGAGTTTCCGCCCGTGCGGCAAATTGCTCACCTCATCGAAAAATTCCACCGGAGGGGTGAGGCTCGCGCCCGAGCGAAAGTCCACGCGCCACGATCCGCTCCCGTGATAACCCAGGGCCCAAAGCCAGCCGTCGCGGTCCTCGATCACGGCGCGGACGTTGCCGTTGATGCCGGACACCAGTCCGACATCGCGCCAGCCGCGGTCGTCGAACCGCAGCAGCCGGAGGCCGGCGACGCTGGCGCCGGCGAAATAACCAGGTGCGCCGCGCAGGGCGATCAGGCCATTGAGGGAGAGCGGCAGGACGACGGCGGCGCGACCGTCGCGGCGGATTTCATAAAGAAACTGTCCGGTGCCGAAGACGCGGTCGCCGATGCTGAGGAGCGATTTTAGCCCGGCCGGCAGATTGGCGACGGAGTGGAAGACGCCGGTTGCGTCGTCGCGCCAGGAGGCGCCTTGGTAGTGCGCGACATAGAGCCGTGAGCCGTGCCGCATCAGGTCGCGCGTGGCGTCGAAATCGCCGTGGAGCGCGAAGCGGGAATCGAGTTGGAGACGGGCGAGACCGTTGAGCCGGGCCAGCCAGAGGCCGCCCTGGTTGTCGGTGGCGAGGTGGTCGATGCGGCTGTCGCCGAGCCCGCGGGTGCGGTCGAGCCAGGAAGAGACCGCGCCGGAGGATTCCAAGATGAGCAGTCCCCGGCGCGGGAAGGAAAACGCCAAACGGCCGTCGGTCAGAAACGTCGCGGTCGTGGCGTTCTCGCGCGCAAACTCTGCGCCGGTCTCGGAGGTCAGCGGTTCCAACGGCTGCCCGCGGCCAGCCCAACGCATCGGCCCGATGTTGGTGAGGAACAGTGCGCCGCGGTCTCCGGGTTCGGCGCGAACGGCGAAGAGTCGCAGCGTGGGGGCGATCGCGGGGTTGGGATTGCGCGGGGCCGGCGCGACGGGAACGAGGGTGTCGCCCTCGACCCGGGCCAACCCGCCGGCCCCCAGGCTCGCGTGGAGCGCGCCGTCGTGCCAGCAGAGGCCGTTGAAGTTGGTGGGACCGGGCCGCCAGGTCCGGGTGCTGCCGTCGTGGCCGAAGAAGAGGAGGCGCGACGGGCCGGCGAGATACACCCCGTCAGGTGCGGTCGTGCCCAGGTAGATCCGGCCGAAATTTCGCTCGGCGGCCGGCAGTCGCGCCGTCACGTCGACGGCCTGCAATTCGCCCCGGGCACCGGGCCGGAGGATCCCGACTTCGTTGGACCCGCCGATCCAGACGGTGCCGAGGGCATCCACGACCACCATCGGCACCACGCGCTCGCCGGGCGTGCGAATGAGTCGCCAGGCGGCACCGTCGAATTCGAGCACCCCAAAGGGGTTGCCGACATAGACGAATCCAGTCTGCGGATGCTGGACCACATGATAGTTGATCGGCGCGCCGCCGTAGTCATCCGCCGCCCACGTCGTCAGAAAAGGAGCGCCGGTGAGGCGGGGATTGACGGCTGGCGCCCCGGCGCAGGCAGCAGCCAACGCGATCGAACAGAGCGCGAGAAAGAGCTGGAGCCGGCGCGGAAACCGCGCGGCATGCTGGGAAGCGCGGATGGGGCGAGGCATACGAAGAAGCGAGCGCACCGCGAGCGTCTTCTGCGGAATAGTGTCCGCACGTGTGCATCTCACTCACCTGCTTCCTGCGCCCGAGCGGCGCACCGCGGGTAGCGACGAGCGGCCCGGCCGTCCGCGGACGCGCAGGCTGCGCGTCCCTACCTCGTTCCATGACCGGCCGTGCAATTGAGCGAGATGCGTCCTATCCGCACGCTGCCGGATCTGGCCGGCGCCCGCGGCACCCGGCGTCGAGGCGCACGCCGCCCGCCGATGGTCGCTCAGATCTGCTCCGTTCTCGCCAGCACGAGGACCCAGTCCTGCCCTTCGCCCTGCGTGGGCGGCTCGAACATCCGCCCCGCCGCCCCGGTTCCGCTCGCGAGATCGCGTGCGAACCACACCGGTCGGCTCTCCGCCGCGTCACCCCGCTGCCACGCGCCGGTGCGCGGGTTGAACCAGAACGCGAACTTCCCACCGGTCGCGAGCCGCTCCATCCGCACGCGAAACGACCGGCCGGCGGCACTGTAGATCATCGCCTTCGCGCCGTCGGCGGTCCGCAGCGCCGCGACATAATCCGACTTCAGCCGCTCCGCCTTACCGGACGCGCCGTCGATCAGGCCCTGGTCCGGCACGCGCCCGAGAAACTCCTCCGCGTTGAATACGTTCATCGCCCGCGCGAGGTGCGTCATGCTCCGCGCGCCGGGCGCGTCCAGCGGTGCCTTCCAATCCGCCCGGTCAAAGCCGAAACCGAAAACCCGCTCGTGGCCATACGTGTGCCCGAAGGCCCCGCTCAACACCGTCTGCCAGGCCTGCTGGCGGATCTGCCACTCGCCCCAGTCCTCCGCCTTGGTGTTGCCCCGCCAATAGCCCTCGTAGCGCCCCTCGAAAAGCCATGTCGGCTTTGCCGGCGTGCGCGCCCAGTCATCCGTGATGTGCCGCAGTTGCCGCTCGGGCCATTCCTGGATGCTGTTGAACGCCAGCCACGCGTCGCCGTGAAACCACTCCGCCGACTGCGGCGCGCCCTTGCGCGGATGATAACTGATCAACTGGGCCGGTGCGCCCGCCGCGATGCTCTCCGCCAGCGCGCGAAACACCGGCCGGTAATCCTTCTCTCCGACCACCGCTGATCGATCTCCGCCCATCATCCACAGCACATGCGGCTCCGCGCCGTAGCGCCGCGCCAGCCACGCGCCGTAGTGGCGCGCATTGTCCGCGTCGAACACGATCTCCTTCGCGTCCTTGCCATCGTAGCTGCCCGCCACGCCCGTGCCCCACGTTGGCAGCAGGATCGCGTAGAGCCCGAGGCGCCGCGCCACCGCGAGGACGTGGTCCACGTGGTCCCAATAATCATACTGCGCCGCGTCCGCCACGTCGCGGCCCAGCGTCACGATCGGCTGCGTCGGATCGACGCGGCCGTCGCGCGTCGCGAACGGCACGTCGCCGTAAAAATTCTCCGCGCGGTCGTTGAGTTCGTTCCGCCCCGGCGCGAACAGCACGAACGCGATCGCGTTGAACCCCTGCTCCCGCCGTTTCCGCAGATAGTAGTCCGCGTCCTCGCGATTCGTCCGCAGCACCAGGCTCCACGCCGTATCCGCGAGCAGGAACACCGCCCGCCCGCCCGCGTCGATCAGCGCGCGCCCGTTCGCGCTCGCGCGCAGCGGCGTCGGCTCCGCCGCGGACCGCAGCGGCACGGCCGACGCCAGCGCCAGCGTCAGCCACGGCAAGATTCGCAGCGCAACTCGCCAAGCGTGTATCATCGTGAAGACCGGAGTTGAGTTGAAGTGAACCACAGAGGCACAGAGCGCACGGAGAACCTCATTTTCCGAATATGAGATCAGGTCCGGAGACTCACGTGCCGGGCGCAGCCGCCTTCGCCTGAATCCTCCCGGGTTCTCCGCTTTGTGTCTCCGTGCCTTTGTGGCTCACCTGCAGTTTTTAAGTTCCTCGGAATGCCTCCGTGCGACTAACGTTTCACCGGGGCACCCGGCGGCGGGAAATCCTTTGTCGCATCATCGAGCACCAGCACCCAGTCGAGATCGTCGTCCGGCTGCGGCGGCAGAAACTCCCTCGTGCCCTGCGCCGCAAACTCCCCCGCCGGCGTCGCGCGGCCGTCGCGCGGATTGAACCACCATGCGCGCACCGTGCCGCCCGAGATCTGCTCCACCCGCACGCGAAACGCCCGCGTCGCCGGCACGTAGATCATCGCGTAGCTGCCGCTCGCGTCTCGCGTCGCGACGAAGCGATACCGCCCCTCGCCCGGCACCGCGGTCGCCACCGCCGCCGGCACGATCAGGTCGTCCGCCGGCACGCGCGTGAGAAACGGCCGCGACTCCATCAGCCGCCGCCCGTGCTGCATCTGCCGCGCGCCGGGCCGCTCGAGCGCCGCCTGCCACGTCAGCAGCGGCGCGTTCACCGGCTTCCGTCCCGGCGCGGACATCTGCCAGACCGAGTGGTGCCCGTAGGTGTGGCCGAACGCGCCCGAGAACAGATTCCAATACAGCGGCCGCCGCACGTCCGTGGCCGTCGAATGCCCGAGCGTCGCCGCCTTGAAGCTCACCGGATGATCCTCGTAAACCGGCTCGCCATCGAGCACCGGCTTCACCGGCGTGCGGTTGTAGTCCGCGCGCGTCTTCGCATAGCGCTCGGTGAACTCCACGCCGTGGCCGTTCTGCCGCATGTTGAAGTCGAGCCAGTCCGCGTCGTGGAAATACTCCGCCGAGCCGTGGCCGCCGCTCGGGTGAAACGTGATGAGCTGCCTCCCGCCGTCACCGCGCCGGAGCCCGCGCGCCATCGCCGCAACGATCGCGCGGTGCGCGTCATTCTCGACGGGCCGATCGCCGCCGACGATCCAGATCACGTTGCGTCCGGCGTAGCGCCGCCCGAGCCACTCGCCGTAGATCGCGGCATTCTCCGGCGTAAAGATCTCCGGGCCCGCGCCCCACTTCTTGTTCCACTTGTCGCCCCAGGTCGGCAGCAGCCCGACGCGCAGCCCGTGCGCCGCCGCCCGCGCCAGCACCCAGTCGACGTGCGCAAAATACGCCTCGTTCGGCCGCGTGGGATCGTTGCCCGCCAGCGGCAGCTCGCCGAAGGCGTTCGGCTCCGTCAGCCCGTCGAACTCCGCCAGCGCCACCGCCTGGATCACCGTGTAGCCCTGCGCCGCCCGCGTGCGCAGATAGAATTCGGTGTCCTCGCGGTTCAGCCGGTGAAACAGTTCCCACGCCGTGTCGCCGAGCCAGAAGAACGGCGCGCCGTCATCCTGCACGAGGAACCGCCGGTTCTCGCTCACGCGCAGGAGCGGCAACGAAGCCTCGGCCGCGACCAGGACCGACGGCAAGAAGAGTGCGAGCAGGACACGGCCAAGGCGAAGCGGAGTCATAGGCAGGGGCGCCCACCGGAAGCGGTGCAGCACCCCAAACGCACGCACGAATCCGCGCCTCATGCAATCCGCCTCGTTGCCCGCGCCGCACGCCCGTTTCGGCACCGCCCGGCACGAGCTGAAAGACCTTTTTTGACAGGATGAACAGGATTTCGAACCAGGATTTACAGGACTCCTCGTCCTCCACCGTCAGTCGCACCGGACTCGAAGCTCCCGAGCGTCCCCTGGGTTCCTGTCTGAGTCCTGACAATCCCTGCCTTTCATCCTGTAAATCCTCTCAAAAACAAAACCGTCCGTGGTCGGCGGCAGGTGAAGGCGCGGCTGGTTTCTCCGGAAGCGCTCCCCCGGCCGCCCAACCGTTGCGCGGTATTGGCCAAAAAGCGCGGGGCCGTCCGCCGCGTTTGCGCCTACCTTCCTGTGCCCGCCGCTCGCCGTGAGCTGACGGGCCCGGGCCGCGCGTATCGGCACTTCCGATTCGGGCGTCCCGCTCCGCCGCCAACCTCCGCGCTCCGCTCCCGCCTCTCATGCACACGACCTCCGCCTCGCCGCTTCCCCGCCGGACTTTCCTCGCCACCCTCGGTGGCGCAGGGGCGCTCGCCACCCTCGGCCGCGCCGCCACGCCCGCCGCCGGCGGCACCGACGCTGCCTCCGCGCCCGCCCCCCGCAAGGGCCGGCTCAAGCAGGGCGTCTGCCGCGGCGTGTTCAAGGGCGTCACGCTCGATCTCGACGGCATGTGCCGCGAGGCCGCGCGCCTCGGCGCCGTCGGCATCGACCTGGTGGGCCCCGAGGCGTTTCCCGCGCTGAAGAAATACGGCCTGATCCCGACGATGCTCCCCGGCGGCAGCGGCATCAAAAAGGACGGCATCAACGATCGGAAGAACCACGCCGCCGTCGACACCCGGATGCGCGAGGCGATCAAGGCCGCCGCCGCCGTGAAGGCGCCCAACGTCATCGTGCTCGCCGGCGATCGCGAAGGCCTCTCCGACGAGCAGGGCATGGACAACTGCGTCGCCTTCCTGAACGGCATCAAGGGCCTCGCCGAGGATTCCGGCGTGACGCTCTGCATGGAGCTGCTCAACAGCAAGGTGAACCACCCCGGCTACATGTGCGACCGCACCGCCTGGGGCGTCGAGCTCTGCAAGCGCGTGAACTCGCCGCGCTTCAAGCTGCTCTACGATATCTACCACATGCAGATCATGGAGGGTGACGTCATCCGCACGATCCAGCAGAACCTCGCCTACATCGGCCACCTCCACACCGCCGGCAATCCCGGGCGCCACGAGTTCGACGAGACGCAGGAGCTGAACTACCCGGCGATCTGCAAGGCCGTCGCCGACCTCGGCTACCCGGGGTATATCTCGCACGAATACACGCCGACGAAGGAACCGCTCGCGACCCTCGAGAAGATGATGCGCCTCTGCGAGGTGTGAGATCAGCGTCGCGCATGACTTGGAGGGCGTCGAAAGGTGGAGCGCGGCTCTCGTCGGTAGCGGAACGCGTGAGCGTTTCGTCTGACGCCGCGAGGCGCGGCCACGAAAGCCTCACGGCTTCCGCTACCGGAAAAGAACCTTTTTCGACGCCCTGTTAGCCTATTCCGAGGGCAGGGTCGTCGCACACTGAGTTTCCGACAGAATGAACAGAATGTTACAGAATGTCGGGCTGAGCCGGAGCCCGGCAAGCCGCGGTAGCTCCGACCCATTCTGTCCATTTTGTTCATTCTGTCGAAACGACCGACTGAAGAAGCCCCGCGGGCGGGCGCCTGCTCCCGGTTGTCAGGTTCTCTTTCCTGAGTTCCTGATTTCCACATTTGTCCGGCTGGATTGCTCAGCCTGGATTCGGCAGAAGGCGAAACCGCTAATTTTCGCTGAGGAAAAACTTGGGCTTTGATTCACTTCGCCGCTCGAGTCGCCCACTGAGTGGCTCTAAACCACGCCAACCAACCGATGGCAGGTTTCTGGTTAGCGCTGATTAGCGTGCATTAGCGGTTTCTTCAGAGGCCGTTTTTAGGCTCAGAGCTTCCAAATCTGGTGCCCGGGACAGGACTCGAACCTGCACACCTTGCGGCAAAGGCTTCTAAGACCTTCGTGTCTGCCATTCCACCACCCGGGCGGGGAAAATTCGCGGCGCGAATGTCGAACGCCCGCCGGGCCGGCGCAAGGAAACTTCAGCGTCCGCCGATCGTCGCCGGCAGCCCCGGCTCCCGCCGCACGCGCGTGCGCGCCTCATAATCCGCGGCCAGCGCCAGCAGCTTCGCCTCGCTCCAGGCCCGGCCGAAAAACGAAATCCCCACCGGCAGCCCGCGCACCTCCGCGCCGGGCAGCGTCACGCTCGGGTAGCCCGCAATCGCCGCCGGCCCCGAGCTGCCGCCCGTGCCACCCGACGCTCCGCCATAGACCGGATCGCCCAGCGCCGCCGGTCCCGTCGTGAGCGTCACGAGCGCGTCGAGCCGGTGCTGGTCCATCAGCGCATCGATCCCTTCCGCCCGCGTCTGGCGCAGGCAGGTCGCGCGCGCGTCGAGATACGCCTTGTCGGTCAACGGCCCCTTCGCCTGCGCCTGGATCAGCGTCTCCTGTCCAAAGATCGTCAGCTCGCGATCGCGATTCGCCGTGTTGAACGCGATCACGTCCGCCAGTGTTTTCATCTTCGCCGTCGGCCCGAGCCCGGCGAGCCAGGCGTTCACGCCGTCCTTGAATTCGTAGAGCATCACCTGGTAGCTCGCGTTGCCAAATGATCCCCCGCCGGGAAATTCCGCGATCTCCTCCACCTCCGCGCCCGCCTCCCGCAGCCGCGCGACCGCCGCCGCCAGCACCGGCTCGAGCCACGGACGAAAGCTGGACGAACCACGGATCACGCCGATCCGTGCGCCGCGGAGCGCGCCCGGTTTCAGCGCCGCCGCAAATTCCACCGCCAGCGCCGCCGGTATCGCCTCCGTCGCGCGGTCACGCAGATCGCGGCCCGCGATCGTCTGCAACACGATCGCCGCGTCACGGATCGTGCGCGTCATCGGCCCGGCCGTGTCGAACGTCGCGGCGATCGGTATGATGCCCGTGCGGCTCACGAGGCCGACCGTCGGCTTCAGGCCGACAATGCCGCACACCGACGCGGGCGAGACGATCGAGCCGTTGGTCTCCGTGCCGATCGCGACGACGCACAGGTTCGCGGATACGCCCGCCGCCGAGCCCGAGCTCGAGCCGGAGGGATTGCGATCGAGCGCGAAGGGATTCCGCGTCTGCCCGCCGCGCCCGCTCCAGCCGCTCACGGAATTGCTCCCGCGGAAGTTCGCCCACTCGCTCATGTTTGTCTTGCCGAGGATCACGGCGCCCGCCTCGCGCAGCCGCGTGACGAGGTGCGCATCGCGCGCCGGCTTGTGTCCGACGAGCGCGAGCGATCCCGCGGTTGTCTCCATCCGGTCGGCCGTCGCGATGTTGTCCTTCAGCAGGACCGGAATCCCATGGAGCGGCCCGCGCACGCGGCCCGCCCGGCGTTCCACATCGAGCGTCTCCGCGATCGTGAGCGCGTCGGGATTCACCTCGATCACGGCGTTGAGCTTCGGGCCGGCCTGATCGACTTCCGCAATCCGCGTGAGATACGCCTGCGTCAGCGCGCGCGCGGTGAGTTCGCCCGCCGCCATCCGCCGTTGGAGATCATCGATCGTCGCTTCGGCAAACGGAAACGCCGCGCGCAGCGGCACGACGAGCAGGGCGGCGAGAAGTCCGAGGAATTTCACACCACTGACAGCCAAGGCATTTAATCGCGGATTACGCAGATGGCGCGGATGGTCTAAAATACTCCTGTCTTTATCCGCGCCATCCGCGTAATCCGCGGTCAAAAACTCTGCGGTCTTAAAACCGTCGCAAACGCGAACGTTCCGGTGGGATATTTGCATACAGGGTAGTGTAACACCAAAACGGGGACGCGGCGCCCTCGCCGCGTTGCCGGACTCCGTGGCGAGGGCGCCGCGGCTCCAACTCAATCCAAGCCTTACGGCGCGACGCCCAGCCTGTCACCCATCTTCGCATACAGCTCGCGGTGCTGGGCGCTGTTCGCGACGAGGTCGTCGTCGAAGCGAATCCTCCCCTTTTGGAAAATCGTGATCACGCACGAGCCGCCGAAGGCGAAGAATCCCTTCTCGTCGCCCTTGCGCACCGCGCGTCCCGGCACGAACCCCTGCCGGATCGTGCCGACGTTCGTCGCTCCCACCTCGATCATGCCCACGGTGCCGAACGCCTTCGTCTCGAGCAGCGTGACCTCCCGTTTGTTCTCGATCAGGTAGCGCAGGCGCCGGCGCAGCGCGACCGGGCTCACCGAATACAGCCAGCCGTTGATCAGCCGCGAGTCGCCCGGCACGCCGCTCACCGGAAAATGAAACCGATGATAATCCACGGGGCAGAGGCGCGAGATCAGCATCGCGCCGCCGGCGAATTTCGCCGCGACCGCCGCGTCCCCCAGCAATTCCGCGAACGAGAACGTCGAACCCTTCACATAGAAACCCGCCGCCGCCTGGATGTCGGGGAACCCCAAATGCCGCCCGTCCGCCGGGAACACCGCGATCTCCTCACCCGGCGTGATCGGCCGCGCGCTGGGTTTCAGCGCGCGGTAGAAAAACTCGTTGAACGTCTTGTAGTCGAAAGGCGACTTCGCGAACTCGTCGACGTCGACGCCGTAGTTCGTGATGAACGGCAGGATGAGTTGCGCGCTGTTGCCGCCGCCCAGCGTCATGCGCATGAGCTGGACGATCTTCAAATCGTCGTCCCGCGCCGCGCCGATGTTCATGCGCCAGCCATACCATTTGGAAAACAGCGCGCGCCGCGCCAGCAGCCAGACGAAGAACCTGCCCGCCGGGTTTTCGTAAGCGAAGCGCAGCCAGCCTTCGCCAAACACGCGCTCCTCTTCGACGGCCTTGGTATAGCGGTTGTAGTAGCGGAGCGGTTCGGCGGGCATGGAGGGCAACCGAAACGGAGCTTCGCGCGAAGCTCAACGCGGTTTTGGCGCCGGAGCCAAACCACCGCGGCGAGGGCGCCGCGGCTCCCGGTCTCACCCACCCTGACCCATTGCGGCCGGCCCTTGAAAGGGAGCGGAACTCCGGGCAAAGAGAGGAAGATGACTCCCATCCCGCGCCGCACGTTTCTCACTGGAATGGCGGTTGCCGCGGTGGCGCGGGCCGCCTCGGCGCCCGCGAAGCCGCCGCGCCGGATCGGCCAGATCGGAACCACGCACGCGCACGCGGCGGGAAAGATGCAAGCGGTGCGGGGCCTGCCGGAGCTGTGGACCGTGGCGGGGCTGGTGGAGCCCGATGCGCAGCGTGCGGCGACCGCCGCGCGCACCCCCGCTTACCAGGGAGTGCGCCTGCTCGAGGAGGCGGCACTCCTCGCGGACCGCACCGTCGAGGCGGTCATCGTGGAAACGGCGATCGAGACCGCGTGCGCGACGGCGTTGCGGGCGGTCCGGGCCGGCAAGCATGTGCACCTGGACAAACCGGGCGCGCTCGATCACGCAGAGTTCAAGGCCATGCGTCTCGAGGCCGAATCGCGCGGCCGCACGCTCCAGATGGGTTACATGGCGCGGTATAATCCTGGTTTCGAGCTGCTCTTCGACGTGGTGAAAAAAGGCTGGCTGGGCGAAATTCTGGAGATCGATGCCGCGATGGGCAAAAGAATCGGCGCCGCGGAGCGGGCGATGATGCGCGCGCTGCCCGGCGGCGGAATGTTCGAGCTCGGCTGCCACCCGATCGACGCGATCCTCACGTTGATGGGCAAGCCCTCGAAGGTGACGGCCATGTCAACGCCGAGCCAGTCCGACGGCACGATGGACAACCAGCTCGCGATCCTAGCGTATCCCAAAGCCACCGCCACGGTGCGGATAAACCTCTCCGATCCCTTCGGCGGGGACCGTCGGCGGTTCACCGTGAGCGGAACGGAAGGCACCCTCGAGTTGCTGCCGATGGAATCGGGGCAGGTCACGCTCTCACTCTCGTCCGCTCGCGGAGACTACAAACGCGGGAAGCAGCTCCTGAAACTGCCCATTCCGGGCGGCCGCTACACGGGCGAGTTCATCGATCTGGCCAAAGTGGTCGCAGGCGAGAAGTCCCTTTCGTGGGATGCGCAGCACGATGTCGCAGTGCACGAGACCGTGCTGCGCGCGGCCGGCGTCTGGAAGTAGGCCGCGCGAGCAGGCGGCGTGAGTTTGGTCGAGATACGGGCGCCGCGGTGCCGGCCTTGCAGCCGGCGGTCCGCGGGGCCGGAGAATCGAACCGGGAATCAGAAGCGGCCGGCGAGGCCGAAGACCCAGCGGCTGCCGTATTCCTGCATGATGCGCACGGCGGCGTCCCTGCCCTCCTTCACGCCGGCGGGCGACTCCATCCAGATATCGGGCTTGCCGGTGAAGTTGCGCGCCTGCACGTAGAGCCGGTAGCGCGGGGTAAAGGTCCAGCTCGCCGAGAGGTCGAACTGCGTGAGCTCGCGGCGGTAACGGCCATAGATGCCGTCGGGGCGATCGTCGATCCACACCATGCCGACGTTGCCATTGAATTTCTGATACGCGTAGCTCAGGCGCGACGAGAGGCGGTGCGGCGCGAGGCCGTTGCGCCGGGCGCTCATGTAGGCGCGGTTGTAGGAGACGTTGAAGCTGGTTCCGTTGAGCGGCTTCGGGAGAAAGCCGAGCTTCTGCGAGTAGGCGACCGCGAGGTTGTAGTTGCGCCGGATCGCGGCGCTGTTGCGCGTGGAACGGAAGGTGTAGTCCTCGAACTCGGGGTCATCGACGCCGAACTCGGCCGCGGTGTAGTCGAAGGTCTCGCGCAGGTTCGCGGTGTTCACCTGCGTGGCCGTGACCGTGGCCTGGCCGGGCGACTTGCCGCCGAAGTAGTAGGCGAGGCGCGCGTCATAGCGGTCGATCTTCTCGGGGAGGAGCGCGGCGTTGGGCGCGTCGACGCGGCGGACGGAGCCGTCGGCATTCTCAACGACGTTCCAGACGCCGGTGAGATTGTCGATCGGCGGACGGCCGATGGCCTTGGTGTAGCCGGCCTGGAAGTCGAGATTGCTCAGAATGTTGTATTTCAAACTCACATTGGGAAACGCATTGTCATACTCGGACCGGCGCTGCACCGGCGGCTGGCTGCGGAACTGGTAGTCGAGGCCCGCGAACGTGGT
>CAZENI010000011.1:0-7837 GCA_964513055.1 uncultured Opitutus sp. | reverse complement strand
GGCCGTTGGCATCGATCGGGAAGCGTGACGCGACCATCTCGTCGCGCAGGCGGGGATTGAGTTCGGTGAAGATGTTCTGCGTGCGCTCCAGCCGGAGGCCGGCGACGACGGTGAACTTGCCCGTGAGGCGGGTCTGGATCTGGCCGTAGCCGGCGGTGACGGTCTGGCGGACTTCGCGCGAGGCGAGCAGCGTGGTGGCGTAGTTGGCGGGCGTGCCAACGTTGGCAAACAACTCGGGATTCGAGCGGAAGAGCGCCGCGGTCTGCTCGGCGTTCACGCGCGGGATCTGGCCCGTGAGGCCGGCGATGTTCTGGATCGTGAGGGCGTTGGTGGTGCCGAGATCGAAGGGCTGCAGGGCCTGGAAGCCGAGGTTGGCCCAACTGCCGCTGGCGGTGGCGGTCGGGGTGCCATTGGCGTCGCGCGTGACGACATCGCCGTCGCGGCCGGTGTAGCGCCAGACGGACATGGCGTCGTTGGTGCGGTTGTCGCGGTTCTCCTCGCCCCACTTGCCGCCGAAGCGGACGACGGAGGGGAAATTCCGGAGGAAGGACGGGGTCCAGCGGGCGTTGAGCGCGCCGGTCCAGATGTCGGTGATCCAGGTGCGATCGATGTTGGTGAGGCGGGTGCCGCCGGTCCAGTTGGCGAGGTTGAACCAGTCAGGGCCGGAGGTCTGGCGGATGGTCCACTCGTAGGATTCGGAGCTGGGGCGGGTGGCGCTCCAGCCGCTGGGGAGCGAGAGCGCGTCGCCGCCGGCGAAGCCGCGCTCCATGCCGTCGTAATTGTTCACCGAGCGGGAATTCGAGAAGACGCCGTCGATGAGCCAGTTCTCATGCTTGTATTCAAACTTTGGAGCGAAGGTGCGCGTGTAGGTGAGCTTGTCGCCGGGGCCGTTGGTCATGGCGACGGTGGCGGAATTGGCGGTGCCGGCGCGGTTGGCGACGACGGTGGTCATGGCGTCGCCGCGGATGCTCGGACGGCCGTTGTTGATGTTGGCGTTGTCGTTGGCCGCCGTGAAGGTGACGGTGCGGTTCCAGAACTCGGAGTCCGCGTAGGTGTAGATGCCGGTGAGCGAGATCGCGAGGCGGCTGGAGACCTTGTAGTCGAACGTCACCGTGGCCGACTCCTTCAGAATCGTGAGCGGGCCGTCCTTGAACGCGATCGCACGCACGACGAGCGGGCGCGGATCCGCGGCGGTGGCGGCGCGGCTGTAGGTGTTGGCCATCTGATACTGCTCGTCGTAGTTGCTGGCGCGGCTGACGCTCGCGAGGATGCCGAGGCGGTTGTTCAGGAAAGCCTCGGAGTAGCTGAGGGAGTAGCTGGGCTTGGCCTTGTGCTCCTTGCCCTCGCGGTTGCCCAAGGTGCGCTTCAGGTGGAACTCCTCGGTGTTGAAGGCTGCGTTGACGTTGTAGTCGATGCGGCGGCCCCGGCTGTCGAAGGCGCGGCGGGTGCGCATGTTGATCGTGCCGCCGGGCGTGTCGGCATCGGCCTCGGCGGTGCGGGTGAAGTTCACGTCGATGGACTCGATCGCGTTGATTGAAAAGCCCTCGAAGCTGGTGGCGCGGGAGGCGTCGCCGCCGCCGCGGTTGGCGTCGGCGCTGGCGGTGCGAACACCGTCGAAGGAGACGCCGACGTATTGTGACTCCATGCCGCCGAGCGTGGGGCCGCGGGCCTGGGACTCGACGTAGTCGATATCGACGCCGGGGAGATATTTGAGGAACTCGCCGACATTGCCGTCGGTGACGTCGCCGAAGATGTCGGACGAGACCGAGTGCGAGATGTTCATGCTCCGGCGCTGCTCCATGATGGCCTTGGAGTTGCCCTCGCGTTCGCTATCGACGGTGAAAGCGGCGAGCTGGATGACGCCATCCTTCGTGGCCGGCGCGGCGCTCTCGGTGCTCACGAGGTTGATCTCGCGCACCGCGGCCTGGCCGGCAGTGACGGTGAACGACTCCTTCGCGGTGGTGTAGCCGGAGAAGGCGACGGAGACCGTGGCGGGCCCGGCCGGGACGTTGTTAAACTGAAACGTGCCGTCGCTTTCGGTGTAGGTGACCTGATTGGTGCCTTCGAGGCGGACCTCGGCGTTGCCAACATAGATCTTCGACGCGGGATTGTAGACGCGGCCCTGGACGGTGCCGGTGGCGGCGGTCTGCGCGTGGCCGGAGACGGCGGTCGCCAGCCAGGCGCACGCGAGCGAGAGAAATGTCCGCCAAGGCAGCGGCCGATGTTGGGTAAGGGTGGTCATGGGTAAGATCGGTCAAAACCGTCGCTTCCTGCGAACGAGCCGTCATCGGGGCGGCAGGAACAACGAGCTGGCGCGCGGGAGAGGCTCAACCAACGCGCGCCACGCTGGTCGAACGCAGTGGGCGGAGTTTCGCGACGCACCGCAAGGGAGATTGAGCGGGCAGTGCGGAAACAGCGCCGAGCGGCAGGAATACATCCGGTCGTGACTCTTGACCGGGCGACGCGTCGCGGCCGATTCAGGCAAGCATCAATACACGATCCCTTCGGTCGGGCTCTCGCCGTCTCAGAAGCGGTTCGCGCGCGTCATATCGCGCTGGCAACGCCTCGGGCAAGCCCGCGCCCTGCTCCTCCGCCAGCAGGAGGTCCACGATCACCGTGATTTCCTCCCGCGTCAGCCGCTTGAGGAGGAGCACCTCGTCGATACGGTTCGAGAGTTCCGGGCGGAACGCCCTACGCACATCCGCCCTCACGCTCTCGCGCACGCCGTCCGGAATCGCATCGCCCGTCACGCCCGCGAGCAAATGACGCGAGCCGACGTTCGCGGTCGTGATGATGACCGTGTTCTTGAAATCCACCGTGCGACCCTGCGAGTCAGCCGGGAGTCGGTCAGTCCTCCGTCGTCGAGCACCTGCAACAGAATACTGAATACCTCGGTGGCGGCTGCGGAGACCCGGCACGACAGGGTCGAGGCCCGGTTCCAACCGCTCACTGGTTTGATCGGCTTCGCGTCGAACCCGAGGTGCGCCCACCGGGTGTTCCCGCGTCTTCGCAGAGCGCCACGGCCAAGCGCCACGCATTCGTGGAGCCTTTTCACCGAGCAGCAGCGGCCGGGGCGGGTCGTTTGGAAAACGGGTTCGCCCGGCCGCGCCGCGCGGCTTGCGGTCACCAGCGACCAGCGGACTGCCCCTCTCGGATTTGCCCCACGTTGAAGCTGCTCCTCGTGACGCCGCCGGTGGAAGGTCGGTTCAACTCACGGCATCTCGTAGAATTCGACGAGCGCGGCGCCCGTCGTCGCGCCGGAGACCTGGGCGGTGTAGGCACCGGGGGCGAGCGTGATGATCAGCGCGGCGTCTTTTGCGCCGGCCCCGAGGGCGAAGGCACCGGTGGCCTGCGCGGCGGCCGTGAGCTCGGCAGCAGTGGCGGCGGCCTGCTGCGCAGTGAGCGGCGCGGGCGAGCCCCAATCGTCGTTTTGGGCGATGATCGCGGTCCCGCTGAAGACCGCGAGGCGCGGATCGGCCAGCGCGCCGGTGACGCCAAACGCACCGAGGGCGGGGCCGATGCCGCGGATGAGGACGCGCTTCGGCGTGTTACCGGTGATGACGAAGCCGCCGATCAGGAGGCCGTCGGCGCCGGGTCCGACGGTGCCGCGGGCGGAGAGATTGACGAGGCGCGGGGCGTCGCCATCGGAGGTGCCGCCGGCATCGTAGATTTCCGCGAGGCCGAGGCCGGCTTCGTCTCCGGCGCTGACTTGGAGGGTGTAGGCACCGGGCGCGAGCGTGGTCACGAGCGCGGCGTCTTTGGTGCCGGGCGCGAGGGCAAACGCGCCGACCTGGGCGGCGACGGCGGCCGTTTCGGAGCCGGACCAATCGTCGTTTTCGAGCAGCACGCGGCCGGCGGCGTCGTAGAGTTGCAGGCGCGGATTGGCGAGCGCACCCGTGACGCCGAGACCGGCCAGCGCGGGCCCGACCGCCCGCAACAGGACGCGCTTCGCCGTGGTGCCGCCCACGACGAAGCCGGTGATGAGCGCCCCACCCGGGGCGGGCGAGAGGCGCCCGCGCGAGGCCAGGTTGACCAGACGATCGGTGCGGGCGGTGGTGACCGCCAGACCGGAGAAGTTCACGACCGGTTGATTCGCCGCCGCGAGCGTGCCGCTGATCGTGGTGGTGGCGAGGTCCACCGCGCCGGCGATCATCGCGCCGGGAGCGGCAAACGTGAAGTCACCCGCCGCCGAGACCGTGCCGAGCGCGCCGGTATTCACGGTCGCCGTGGAGGCGACGAGGAGGATCTGGCCGCCCGGCCCGACGAGGGCGGCCGTGGCGCCCGTCGCGGTGTTGAGCACGCTGGAGCGGTAATAGCCGGCAAACGCGGCGGCGGGTCCGGTGCGCGGCTGGACCGGGGCGGAGAAGCCGAGGCCCAGCGCGGCGATCCGGCCGGTGAGCGTGGTGCCCGAGAGTGCGCCGGTGAGGGCGAGGCTGCGGCCGGCGGCGGTGAAGGGCACCGTGTAGGTGCCATCGGCGGCCAATTCAAAATCCACGGCGACGGCGAGATTCACGCCGGGCGTAACGAGGAGCACCGTGCCGCGCCGGGCGGCACTGGAAAAAATGGCGGCAATGTCGCCCGCTTTGGCGGTGGCGCGCGGTCCGATGGCATCGAGCCGTTCGCCGCGTCTGTCTCCGCCTGCGGGCAATTCGTCCCCGTCGGTCACGTCGCCGAAGTAGAGGGCGCCACCGGTTTCGCGGACGGCGAAGCCGAGGTCCACGTCAGGCGCGGGGGCGAAGGTGGCATCGCCGGACTGGGAGGCGCGGAGGATGACCGTGCCGGGGAGACCGGTGAGCGTGACCGTGGTGCCGGCGAGCACGGCGGGGCCGCTGACGAGGGTGAACGAGACCGGCAGGCCGGAGCTCGCCGTCGCGCTCAATCCTGCGGGGCCGTCGGTGGTCGTGCGATCGGCGAGCGCGGCAAACGCGATCGTCTGTGCGATCTTGATCGCAGGCGTGGCGGTGAAGCTGCGGTCGGCGCTCGCGGGGAGGAAATTTTCGTTGCCGCCCTGCGTGGCCCGGAGCGTGAAGGTGCCGGCGGCGGTGGGCGTGACGCTGGAGTCGGCGAGCGTCGCGGAGCCCGCGAGCACCGTGTAGGTGAGGGGCAGGCCGCTGCTCGCGGTGGCACCGAGGCCGAAGGCGGTGCCGGCTACGGGGCTCGCGGCGGGCGCAGGGAAGGTGACGGTCTGCGCGGCCTTCGCGATCACGAGCGTGCCGCTGGCGCTGCCGCTGTAATTGGGATCGGTGATGTTCGCCGTGACGAGGTAGCTGCCGGCATTCGTGGGCGCGACGCCGCCGGGGTGCGCGTAAACGATGTTCACCGCGGCCCGGGGCGAGACGGTGACGGTGGCGGATTTCGGCGTGCCGTCGTAGGTCTGCGCCACGTGCGTGATCGCGACGACAACGTTGGCGGCGGCGATGGTGAGCGGCACGGTGGGGCCGGTGACGGTGTCGAAGTTCGCCGTGTCGGTCGGCGTGAAGACCACGCCGAGGGTGCGGTTGCCCGCGGCGAGGAACGCGCCGGCGGCGGGCGTGTAGGTAAAGGTGCCGGGCACGCTGGCGGTGGCGTTGAGCTGGGTCGCGCTCAGCGGGGTGCCGTAGGTAATGCCGGCGGGTGCCGTCCACGCGACGGTGGGCGTGCTCTTCTGCATCGTGAGGACGACATCGTTCCCCGTGCCGCCGACGTAGCTGATGATCCCGTTGCGGCCCGAGCCGCGGACGTTGGTGAGCGTCGCGCCTTCGGGGAGGCCGGTGAAGGTGCCGACGATGGGATCGCTGCCGTCGTTGTCGATCAGCGTGAACACGTCCGTGCCGGCCGGCAGGTAGCTGCCAAAAAGGTTCAACGTCGTGCCGGTGAGCGTGACGGCCCCGACGAGCTTCAGCTGGTGGTAGCCCGTATCGACGGTGGTGCCGTTGAGCGCGAGGGTGAGGGAGGCGGGATTGGCCAGGGTGAGTCGGCCGCCGGCACCCAGCGCGACATCGGTGCCAGTGCCGCTGGCCGAGACGCTGGGCGCATTGAGCGCGAGGTCGCCGCCGCCGGTCGCGATGGCATTCAGCACTCTCAGCCGGATGACGCTGGATGAGTGCAGGCGTAGATGAGTCGAGGCCGGACGGCTGATCGCTTCGATGATATCGATCGACGCAGTCTGGCTGTCTCCGAGCACCAGTGTGCCGGCCGTGATCCGATCGAGCTCGGTGTCGCTGAAGCTAAGGAAACTCTCGCCACTCCCTCCGACGACGATTTCGCGACCGGCCGTCTGCGGTCGGATCGTGACCGTAGCAGCAGCGGCGTCGATCGTGGTCGTGTCGTCGATGCGCAGGGTGTCGGCGACGACTTCAATCCCGGCCGCGCCGGTCGAGGTGATGCTGTGCGTGCCGCTGCCGGGATACCCGATCGTCGCGGCAAACGTGTTGTTGTCGACGCCGCCTGCACCGGCGATGCCGGTGATTTTGATCGCGCCGTCCACGGAGCTGACCGAGCCGAGCGAGCCCTCGAGATTGACGCCGTAGTTTTCGCCCGTGCCGCCGCCACCGATGCCGACGAGCGTGAGGGTGGCCGCAGTAGGGCCGGTGCCGGTCGAGGTGATCTTACCTCCAAGCTGGACCAAGACGCCTGCATTATAGGTGCCCGTCGAGGCAGCGCGGGCTTGGCCGGTGACGGAGATGTTGCCCTGAGCGGAGGTGATCTTCGAGCCCGCGCCGCTGACGCGGACGCCCTGGGACGAGCCAGTGCCAGTGCCAGCCGTGCCGTTGATCGTGACCGTGCCGCCGCCTGAGGTGATCGTGCCGCCAACGGTGTTGCCCGACTGCACGGACACGACGACACCCCAATTTCTCGCGCCGGTGGCGAGGGCGCTGCCTGCGCCCGTCACGGTGACCGCGCCAGTGCCGCCCGCCATGATCACACCTCCGAGGACACTTACCCCGTTGCTGAAGGTTGTTCCCGGGCCACCTTCGCCGACGACGGTGACGGCACCACTACCCCCGGAGGTGATCGTGGCACCGGTGAAAACGATGACGCCATCGGTGTTGGTGGTCACGGCCGTGCCTCCGCCGGTGCCAGAGACACTCACCGCCGCGCCGAGCGAGGTAATCTGCGCGCCGCCGGAGCTGGCCAGATAGACACCGTAGGGAGAGACGCCCGAGCTCGCGCCGCCAGTTCCGACGACCGTAACCGTGCCCGTCGTGCCGCCGCTGATCTTTCCGCCGTTCCTCAATTCGACGCCGGTCTGAAACGTGCCGGAGTTGCCGCCCCGCCCTCTGACCGTGACCAAGCCGGTGCCGGTGCTTGTGATCGTCGCGTCGTCGAGCCGGACTCCGCTAAACGTGCCCGCTGTCGCGGTCGTCTGCTGATTGGCTTCCACGGTGATGCCGCCGTTGACGGTTTCGAGTCTCGAGCCGGACACGAGCGAGATTCTCTGGCTGGCCTTGATCGTGATCGTGCCGGTTCCACTGGTGCGGTGGCGGCCATTCACGATGACGGCGTCCACGCCGGGTGTGGCGGTGTCGTTTTGCAGATCCACATCGAGGCTGGCATCGGGAGCGAACGTGATGTCGCCGAGGAAGTTGATCGTGTCGTTCCCCGCGCCGCCGTTGAGCGTGAGGCTGGGGAGCGCGATCCCGAGGGCACTCACGTTGATCGTGTCGTTGCCGCTGCCGCCGTTGACGACGATGCTCGTCAGGCCCGCGAGCGGGACGGTGGCGGAGCCGGTCGTGCCTACTCCATCCGTCAGAAACGCGCGGGCGCTCGCGCCGAGCACGAGATTGGCGCCGTTCAGACTCAAGGAGAGGGCTTCGGCGCTGCCGGAATTACCCGTGATCACGAGCGCGCCGGCGGT
>CAZENI010000010.1:0-44955 GCA_964513055.1 uncultured Opitutus sp. | reverse complement strand
CACGCCAAGTCCGCCCCCGACGCCCGCACCGCCATGCTCGACGTCGCGTGGGCGCTGATCAACAGCACGGAATTCCTCCACCGGCACTGAGCCCCAATTTTCAAACCGTCCCCGCCATGAGCCTTCATCACAGCCTCGATCCACAGCTCTGGAACCTCCGCTCCGAACTCAACCTTCTCGGCCTCACCGGCGCGCCGATGACCCGCCGCGAGGCGATCCGCCTCGGCTTCCTCGGCGGCACCGCCCTCCTCGGCGCCAGCGCACTCGGCTCGCGCGCCGCCGCCGCGCCCGTCGCGCCCCCCGCACCGAAGGCGAAATCCGTCATCCAGATCTGGCTCTGGGGCGGCCCCTGCCACATCGACACCTTCGACCCGAAGCCCGCCGCCGGCTACGACTACGCCGGCCCGCTCAACGCCCCGATCGGCACCAACGTATCCGGAATCCAAATCGGCGAACTGCTCCCGCTGCTCGCCAAGCAGGCCGACAAATACTCGCTCATCCGCAGCATGAGCCACGGCTCCAACGCCCACGAGCTCGCCGCCTACACCGTGCAGACCGGCCGGCCCTCTGGCGGGCGCGACGTGTTTCCCGGCGTCGGCTCGATCGTCTCGCTCTTCAAGGGCTACGACGCCGGCTACAAGGGCCTGCTCCCGCCCTACGTCGTGCTCACCGAGCTGCAGGGCCGCTTCTCCGAGTCCGGCTTCCTCGGCGCGCGCTACAAGCCCTTCGCCACCGGCGGCGATCCGGGCGCGCCCCGCTTCGTCGTCGAGGGCGTCGTCGCCCAGGGCGTCACCGACGAGCGCCAGCGCGCCCGGCGCGAGCTCCTGCACCAGCTCAACAGCTACGAGCGCAGCCAGCGCAGCGGCGACCCGCGCCTCGCCGCGCTCGGCCAGTGCGAGACCGAGGCCTACGAGATGATCCTCGGCGACGCCGGCAAGGTCTTCGATCTCGCGCAGGAGAAGGACGAACTGCGCGAGCGCTACGGCCGCAACACCTTCGGCCAGGCCTGCCTCATGGCCCGGCGGCTCGTCGAGCGCGGCGTGCCGTATGTGACGATCAACTACAAGGGCTGGGACACGCACAAGCAGCACTTCCCGATCATGCGCCGCAAGCTCCCCGAGCTCGACCGCGGCCTCGCCACGCTCCTGCAGGACCTCGCCCAGCGCGGCCTCCTCGACCAGACCGTCGTGTGGACCGGCGGCGAGTTCGGCCGCACGCCCAAGGTGCTGTGGGAGTCGCCCTGGAACGGCGGCCGCGGCCACTGGGGCAAGGCCTTCTCCGCCCTCGTCGCCGGCGGCGGCTTCAAGGGCGGCCAGGTCGTCGGCCGCACCGACGCGCGCGGCGAGGAGGTCGCCGATCATCCCGTGCACCCGAGCGAGCTCATCGGCCGCATCTACACGCAGCTCGGCATCGCCCCCGACGCGAAGCTGCCGCACCCCGAGGGCCGCGACGTGCGCGTCATGCCCGCCCCCGAGGCCGGCGCGCCGCCGAATTCCGCGCTCGCCGCCCTCACCTGATCTCCGGCCGCCCCCCGCCATGAAACTCCTGTCCAAAGTCATCGCGCTCGCGACGCATCTGCCGCTCGTGTTCGCGCTGCTCGGGCCGCCGCGCGCGCACGCCCAGGCCGCGCGCCCCGCGCCGCATCTCGGCTTCGTCTACCCCGCCGGCGGCCAGCAGGGCACGACCGTCACCGTCTCGATCGGCGGCCAGAATCTCGCCGGCGACTGCGTGGCGTTTCTCTCCGGCCCCGGCGTGCACGCCAGGGCCGTCGCCTACGAGCGGCCCCTCACCCAGCGCGAGCTCAACGATCTCCGCGAGCGCGCGCAGGTGCTCCAGGACAAGCGCACCGCCGCGCGCAACGATCCCACGAAGCCGCCGTTCACCGCGAAGGACGAGAAGGAGGCCGCCGACATCCGCCAGCAGATCGCCACCCGCGGCAACCGCCAGGCCTCGCCCGTCATCGCCGAGACCGTCACGCTTGAGGTCACCGTCACCCCCGACGCCGCGCCGGGCGAACGCGAGCTGCGCCTGAAGACGCCCGGCGGTCTTTCGAACCCCGTCGTGTTCTGCGTCGGCCAGCTCCCCGAGGTCGCCGAGCCCGTCGTCACCGCGACGTCGAATCGCACGCCGCGCAACCGCGCCGCCGATCCGCGCACCGGCCGCCCCGTCTCCGAACGCGAGATCACGCTGCCCGCCGTCGTCAACGGCCAGATCCTGCCCGGCGAGGTCGATCGCATCCGCTTCACCGCCCGCAAGGGCCAGCGGCTCACCATCGCCGCCAGCGCGCGCACCCTCCTGCCCTATCTCGCCGACGCCGTGCCCGGCTGGTTCCAGGCCACGCTCGCACTCTACGACAGCAAGGGCCGCGAACTCGCCTACGGCGACGACTACCGTTTCAACCCGGACCCCGTGCTCCTGCGCGAGATTCCCGAGGACGGCGTCTACGTCATCGAGATCAAGGACGCCATCTACCGCGGCCGCGAGGACTTCGTCTACCGCATCGCGGTCGGCGAGCTCCCGTTTGTCACGAGTATCTTCCCCCTCGGCGGCCCGCTCGCCTCCCGCGTGAACCTCGCCCTCTCCGGCTGGAACCTCGCGACGAACGAGATCACGATGGACACCACGGACAAGCGCCCCGGCACCTTCCTCCTCTCCGTCCGCAACCAGGCGCTCCTCTCCAACCCGGTCCGCTTCGCCCTCGACACCCGCCCCGAATCGCTCGCCGCCGAATCGGCCGGCTCCCAACGCATCACGCTCCCCGCCGTCCTCAACGGCCGCATCGCGCGCGCCGGCACCGAGGCCGTGTTCGCCTTCGAGGGCCGCGCGGGCGACGCCGTCGTCGCCGACGTCCTCGCGCGCCGGCTCGGCTCCCCGCTCGATTCCGTCCTCACGCTCACGGACCCGCAGGGCAAGACGCTCGCGACCAATGACGACACCGAGGACAAGGCCGCCGGCCTCCTCACGCATCACGCCGACTCGCGGATCAGCGTGCGGCTCCCCGCCGACGGCACCTATAATCTCCGCCTCGGCGACGCCCAGCGGCAGGGCGGTCCGGAATTTGGATACCGCCTGCGCATCGGCGCCCCGCGCCCCGATTTCGAGCTGCGCATCGTGCCCTCCTCGATCAACGTCCGCGCCGGCGGCAGCACGGTCGTCACGGTCTACGCGCTGCGGCGCGACGGCTTCGAGGGCGAGATCGATCTCGGTCTCCTCGAGGCCCCGCGCGGCTTCGCGCTCAGCGGCGCGCGCATCCCCGCCGGCGAGGAAAAAGTGCAGCTCACGCTCACCGCCCCGCCCACCGCGCGCCCCGAGCCCTACGATCTCTCGCTCGCCGGCCGCGCGACAATCGACGGCAAGCCCGTCGTCCACCCCGCCGTGCCCGCCGAGGACATGATGCAGGCCTTCGCCTACCGCCACCTTGTGACCGCGCGCGAACTCAAGGTCAGCGTGACCAGCCGCGGCACCCCCTTCCGCCTCGCCTCCGCGCTCCCCGTGCAACTCGCTCCGGGCGGCACCGCGCGGCTGCGCGTCAGCGCGCCGTCCGCGCGCACGCTCGGCCGCATCACCCTCGAGCTCAGCGAGCCGCCGGAGGGAATCACCGTGCAGAAATGCACGATGAGCGGCGACAACATCGACGTCGTGCTCGCGTGCGACGCCGCCAAGGTGAAGGGCGGCCTCCGCGGCAACCTGATCTTCACCGCGCACGGCGACCGCGCCGCCAAGGCCGGCAAGGCCGCGAAGAATCAAAGCCCGCGCACGCCGCTCGGCCTCGTGCCCGCCGTGCCGTTCGAGGTCATCGCCCCCCGCGGCCCCGCGGAGTGAGGCCACCCGGTCTGTAACGACTAAACGAATCCGAAGTAGGGCTGGCTCTCGAAGCCGGACTGGGTTTCACGGCCATTCGCTGGCTTAATGCATCCCAACCGCCCTGCGGAGGTGGACCACGGATTACACGGATGGCACGGATGTAGCGGGTCGGCATCTATCCGTGGCATCCGTGTAATCCGTGGTTAAAGATCATCCGCTTCGGATTGTCTCCAACATCCCAAGTCACGGGGCATCTGGTATTGCACTCTCCACGCCGAAGAGGAGCTCGCGCCCACCCCTCACGGATACAACCGCTGCGCCCGCCACCCGTCGCCCCCGTCCACGCGCTCGTAGCGCGTCCGCTCGTGCAGGCGGAACGCCTTGCCGCTCCAGAACTCCATCCGCACCGGCACCACGCGGAAACCCGACCAGAACGGCGGCCGCGCGATCGTGCCCAGGCCGTGCCGCAGCGCGAACGCCGCGCACGCCTGCTCGAGGTGCAACGGCCCCGGCAGCGGCTGCGATTGCCGCGAGACCCACGCGCCGATCTGGCTGAGCCGCGGGCGCGTCGCGAAATACGCGTCCGCCTCGGCGTCCGTCACCGGGTCCGCGCGGCCGTCCACCCGCACCTGCCGCCGCGTCGAGGGCCAGAAGCAGCAGAGCGACACCGCGGGCTGCGCGCGCAGCTCGGCCACCTTCGGGCTGCCGAGATTGGTGTAGAAAACAAAGCCGCGCGAGTCGGCGTGCTTGAGCAGCACCATGCGCACCTGCGGCGCGCCCGCGGCATCCACCGTCGCCAGCGACATCGCCGTCGGCTCGGGCTCGCGCGCCTGCGTCGCCTCGTCGAGCCACGATTGAAAGCGCGCGATCAACGCGGCGGTCGCAATCGTCGCGCCGCCGCCCGCCGGCTCCGGTCCGGCTTCCGGCGCCGCGTCACCGGGCGCGCTCACTCGCCGGCCGCGTCCGGGTCGGGCTCCCGCAGCGACTGTTGCAGTTCGCGAATCTGCTGGTCGTAGGTCGGCGGCGGCTGCGGATTGCGGTAGAAGACGCCCGTGTAGAGTTCCTTGCCGTAGTCCTGCGCGAGTTCCATCGCGCGCAGGCGGTTCGACGGGTCGTGGCCCTCGGCCTCCAGTTTGCGCAGCCGGGTCTTCTGCACCTTCATCTGGTTCTCCGCGTCGCCGAAACTGATGCACGGCGACTGGATGTTCACGAATGAGAATCCCGGATACCGGATCGCCGCCTCGAGGATCTTCGTCAGGCCGTCCATGTCGGCCGGCACGCCCTGCGCGACGAAGCCCGCGCCGTAGGCGAGCGTGTAGAGCAGCGGGTTCACCGGTTCCTCCATGCTGCCGTAGACCGACGTCGGCGTCTTGGTCCCGCGCGCGGAGGTCGGCGACACCTGCCCCTTGGTCAGGCCGTAAATCTGGTTGTCCATCACGATGTAGGTGAGATCCGGATTCCGCCGGATGGCGTGGGGCACGTGCCCGCCACCGATCGAGAAGCCGTCGCCGTCGCCGCCCGCCACCAGCACGAGCAGGTCGGGGTTGGCCATCTTGATGCCCTGCGCGATCGGGAGGGCGCGGCCGTGGACGGTGTTGAAACCATAGGCGGTGGTGTAGCCGGGGATGCGGCTCGAGCAGCCGATGCCGGAGACGAACGCGATCTCGTGCGGCGGCCGGCCGATCGCGGCCAGCGCGCGGTAGAGCGCGGTCACCACGCCGAAGTCGCCGCAGCCCGGGCACCAGATCGGTTTCAGGCTGCTGCGGAAATCCTTCGCGGTCGGCGCGGCGGGCGCGGCCGGGCTCGCGCAATCGCAGGGAGTGGAGGGCGAAATCATAGGGGGTTCAACAGGTCGCAGGTGTCGGCATGGCGGGCGTGGGCGCGCGCGGGCGGCGCCAGGGCGCGGAGCGCGGCCACGATGTCGTCGGGCGTGATCGGGTTGGCCCCGCTCTTCGCCAGCGCCGTGAACGTGCGCGGCACGTCGGCCCACATCCGGATCACGCGGTGGAGCTGGCCTTGGTGCGATTGCTCGACGACGAGGCAGCGCTCGAGCGACGCGAAGAACTCCGCGTAGATTTCCTCGGCGACCGGGTAGACCAGCTTCGGGATCAACAGCTTCACCTCCAGCCCGCCGGCGCGCGCCAGTTCCAGCGCCTCGAGGGCGATGCCGGCCACGCTGCCCCAACTGATCAGGCCGAGGCGTGCCGCGGGGTCGCCCTCGACGCGGAAGAGATCGCGGCGCTGCTTCAACGGGTCGAGCTTGTGCAGGCGCTTGTCGTTCATCCGTGCATGCAGCTCGCCGCTCGCGGTCGGCGCACCGTGCTCGTCATGCTCGATGCCCGCGGCGAGGTAGTTGCCGCCCTTGAGCCCGGGATGGCTGAGCGGGCTGACGCCCGACTCCGTGAGTTGAAAGCGCGTGTAGTGCGCGAGCTCCGCGGCGTCCGGCACCAGGCGGTCGACGATCCGGAACTGGGTCCGGTCGATCGGCGCGATGACTTCCTTGCGCTGCGCGAGCTCCTGGTCGGAGAGAAGGATGACGGGCGTCTGATATTCCTCGGCGATGTTGAAGGCCTCGACCGTCAGGCCGAACGTATCCGCCACGCTGATCGGCGCGAGGATCGGGCGCACGGAGTCGCCGTGGGCGGAGAAGGCCGCCGCAAACAGATCCGACTGCTCGCGCTTCGTCGGCATGCCCGTCGACGGGCCGCCGCGCTGGACGTTGACGCACACCAGCGGCAGCTCGGCGATGCTGGCGAGGCCGATCATCTCCGCCTTGAGCGAGAAGCCCGGGCCGGAGGTGGCCGTCATCGATTTCTTCCCGGCGAACGAGGCGCCGACCGCCGCGCCGATGCCCGCGATTTCGTCCTCCGCCTGGAGGAGCGAGCCGCCGTGCTTCCAGATCTCACGCTGGAGATACTGCATGATCTCCGTGGCCGGCGTGATCGGATAGCCGCCGAAAAACGTGCACCCCGCGAAGAGCGCGGCCTGGCCGCACAGCTCGTTGCCGTCGGCCAGCACCCGACGCCCGCCGGTTCCATCGGCGACCGCCGGCGCGAGATGGCGCGCCGCCCCGATCGGATGCTGGGCCGCATACTCGAGGCCCGCGGCGAACGCGCGCTCGTTGCCGAGCAGCACGGCTTCGCCCTTGCGCGCGAATTTCTTCCGGAGCCCCGCGAGGATGCTCGCGCCCGCCAGGCCGAACCAGCCCGCGAGCAACCCGAGCACCACGGTGTTCTTCGCCAGCAGCGTGCCGGCGGATTTCATCGCCATCTCCTCCATCGGCACCGCCAGCGCGAGCGCCGGGTGCACGCCGCCGAGCGGCAGCGTGGTCGAGTCGACGCCCGTCTTGCGTTCGAAAATCACGACGGTCTTCTCCCCGACCGGCAGCTCGCCGCCGAACCGGAGGAAGTCCTCCCAGTTCAGCACCACCGCGACATCGAGCATGCCGCCGGGATTCAGGACCGGCGACGTGGAGACGCGCAGCCGGCAGGAGGATTCGCCCCCGCGGATCTGCGAGCCGAAGCTCTTGGTCAGGATCGCATAGTAGCCGTCCTGCGCCGCCGCGCTGATGAGCGATTCGCCGGCGGAGACGATGCCGTCGCCGCCCGAGCCCGCCATGCCGATGATCACGTCGCGCATGGCTCAGGCTCCGTCCTTGCCGATGGAGTCGCTCGCGCAGCCGGCGATGATCTCCTCCATCAGCGCAATTTCCTCAGCCGTCTCCGGCTGTTTGCAGACGACGGAGAGTCCGCTCGCCTCGGCGCGGGCGAAAAGCTGCGGCGCCATGGCGCGGCATTGGTCACAGTCGATGCAGCTCGCGTCGACGTAGTATTGTCCGGATACGTTTTCGGGAAGTCGGTCGGTGGGGGAGGCCATTCCTCACTCTAGCACCGGGCCGCGGCCGCCGCCGCGCATCGTTTGATTTTTCCTGTGCACCAATTGGCCAAACCGGCCGCGTGCCGCACAAATTGCCCGCGGGCTACCGCGGCGCCCGCACGCGCCCCTCCGGATCGAATTCCACCCGCGTGCCCGCGGGCAGCCGCCGGCCGTCGCGTTCCAGCTCCGCGCTCAGCAGCCCCGACTTCAGCCGCCCGTTCGCGTGCAGCTCGATCCAGCCGTTGAAGACACTCGCGCGGCACGGCACCCCGTCGACCACCGCGTCGCGCACCGGGAAGAAGGACTTCAGCGCGCCGCCCGGATAGAATGCCGTCTGCACGCCCTTCGGCCCGCCGGTGCCGCGGCACGCGTGACCCTGCACCTCCATCGCCTCGGGAAACGCACACACCGTGACGGTCCCCAGCTCGTCCTGGCGGACCCACGTGCCCCGCGGAATCGTCAGCGCCCCGAGCGCCAGCGGCTCCGCATTCGTGAACGCCGCCACCGCACCGCTGGCATGGAGATGCACCCAGCCCCGCTGGCAGGGCCGGCCGCCGATCTCCGTCGCCTGCTCCAGCCAGCCGATCGTCAAGCCCTGCGGCTCCACCTTCACCCGGCTGAAACGCACGCCGTGAAGCGTGACATCCCGCTGCCACCCCGAACAGCCGCCGAGCAGCCCGGCGGCGAGCAGACCCAACCACAGTCGCGCATGCATGGTAAACCGGACGGCGCCCCCGCGATCATCCGCGCCCGACACTCGCGCGCGGGCCGGCGGGAGCTCCCGAACGTGCCCTCAACGTAGTCCCGGCACCCGTCCGCTGCTCGCCGGTTCTTGGCCAACGCCCCGCGGTTCTTGGCCTCCGTCCCTTCCCCGCCGGAGCTGCACCGGCCAATCGCTGCGCACGAACGGTCAACGCGCGCGTAGCGGAGTCCGCGTTTCTTGCCGCATAGTAAGGTCATGAACGAATCGGCTTACTGGATGCGCCGGCTGCCCGTCGCCCTCGCCGCGCTCCTCGCCCTCGCCGCCGGCCGCGCCGCCGACGCCCCCGCGGTCCCCGCCGCGCCCGTCTCCCCCGCGGCCGCCGCCGCCGCCCTCACCGTCGCGAAACCAATCGTCGCGAACAAGGACTGCCTCGAGTGCCACGAGGCCGAGTTCAAGCCGCGCAAGAAGGGCCTGCCGCCCGAGTGGATCGGCATCCGTCCGGAAATTTTCACCAAATCCGTCCACGGCAAAACCAACTGCGTCGACTGCCACGCCGACATCAAGGAGGCCGAACATCCCTCCAAGCTGAAGCCCGCGCAGTGTGCCTCGTGTCACGAGAAGGCCGCGACGCAATACGCCACCAGCATCCACGGCATGAGCCACAAGATGGGCGCCTCCGACGCCGCCTCGTGCGCGAGCTGCCACGGCACGCACGACATGGCGCCGGTCAAGCAGCTCGACTCGCCCGTCTTCAAGCTGAACCTGCCGAAGACCTGCGGCACGTGTCACAACGACGACAAGCTCGCGAAGAGCTACCGGATCGACTCCAAGGAGATCAGCGGCCACTTCCTCGACAGCATCCACGGCCGGGCCCTCACCAAGATGGGCCTGATCGTCGCGCCCTCGTGCAACGACTGCCACGGCGTGCACGACATCAAGCGCAGCGTCGACAAGGACTCGCGCAGCAACCACGCCAACATCGCCAAGGCCTGCGGCACCTGCCACCTCGGCATCGAGGAAACGTATAAGGAAAGTGTGCACGGCCAGCTCCTCACGAAGGGCAACCAGAAGGGCCCCGTCTGCATCGACTGCCATTCCGCGCACGACATCGAGAAGCCCGCCACCGCCCATTTCAAGGGCCTGAGCGACCAGAGCTGCGGCAAGTGCCACGAGGACCGGCTCAAGCACTACCGCGAGACCTACCACGGCAAGGCGATGGCCCTCGGCCAGCCGAACGTCGCCTCCGAGGTCGCCGCCTGCTACGACTGTCACGGGCATCACGACGTGTTCTCCGTCAGCGACCCGCGCTCGCGCCTGCACAAGGACAAGATCGTCGGCACCTGCCAGCAGTGCCACCCGGGCGTGAACGAGAAGTTCACCCAATACCAGGCCCACGCCAACCCGCTCGACGCCGAGAACTATCCGATCCTCAACAAGGTGTTCTGGTTCATGACCACGCTGCTCGTCAGCGTATTCGGTTTCTTCGGACTGCACACCGCCTTCTGGCTCTTCCGCTCGATTTACCTCTATCTGCACGACTCGAAGTCGTTCCGCGAGGCCGTGGTCAAGGCGCACGTCGACGACGACACCTTCACGCGCTTCACGCCCTTCGAGCGCTTCCTGCACATGATGATGGTCACGAGCTTCCTCGCCCTCGTCATCACCGGCATGCCGCTCAAATTCTACTACACGGCCTGGGCGAAGACCATGTTCCACTTCCTCGGCAGCGCCGAGGTCGCGCGCACGCTGCACCACTACGCCGCGGTCGTCACGTTCGCCTACTTCCTCCTCCACGTCGGCAGCCTCGTGGCCGCCTTCTGGAAACAGCGCGGCAACCTGCGCGACCCGGCCACCGGCAAACTCACGCTGCGGCGCCTGCTCGCCATCGTCTTCCATCCCGACTCGATGGTGCCGTCGCCGCAGGACTGGCGCGACTTCATCGCCCACCAGAAATGGTTCTTCGGCAAGGGCCCGCGCCCGCAGTTCGACCGCTGGACGTATTGGGAGCGCTTCGACTACTTCGCCGTGTTCTGGGGCGTGGCGATCATCGGCTTCTCCGGCCTGATCCTCTGGTTCCCGAAGTTCTTCACCCTCTTCCTGCCCGGTTGGGTGATCAACATCGCGATGGTCGTGCACTCCGACGAGGCGCTCCTCGCCGCCGGCTTCATCTTCTCATTCCACTTCTTCAACACGCATTTCCGGATCGAGAAGTTCCCGATGGACACCGTGATCTTCTCCGGCCGGATCTCGAAGACCGAGATGCTCCACGAGCGCCGGCGCTGGTATGACCGGCTCCTCGCCGCGGGCCGCCTCGAGGTCTATCGGGTGAAGTCGGACGACTGGGAGGGCCGCAAGAACATCGCGAAGAGCTTCGGCTTCCTCTTCTTCGGCACCGGCCTCGTGCTCCTCGCCCTCATCGTCTACGCGATGATCTCGCGCCTCGGCCACTGAGCCTAAAAATGGCAGCTGAAGAAACCGCTAATCCACGCTTATCGGCGCTCATCAGAAACCTGCCATGGGTTGATTGCCATGGTTCAGGGTCACCAAACGGGTGACTCGAGCGGCAAAGTGAATCGAAGCCCAAGTTTTTCATCAGCGAAAATTAGCGAAGATTAGCGGTTTCGCCTTCTGCCGAATCCAGGCTGAGCGCCCGGACGATGCGCCGCGGCTGACGCCGGCCGCGCGGATGCAAACCATCCGCGCGGTCCGCCCCGTCGGTTCGCCATTCCCATCCGCCCGCCCCTCCGCCGGCCAATCGCTGCGCAAACTTGGCCAACGCGCGCGCAGCCAGCCTGCGCCGTTCGCACTATGGTGCGGCATGCGCTCAAGCTCAGGCGCGAAGCGTCCGAACGAGCCCGCGGGGCCGCTGGCCTCGCCCGTCTCGCGCCGCGCGTTTCTCCGCGGCCTCGGCACCACCGCCGTCTCCGCCGCGACGCTCGGCGCCGACACCGTTGCCGCCGAGCTCGCCACCGCCCGCGCCGAGTCGCCGCGCGGCCCCGACGCCGTGCCCGTCACGCTCACCCTCAACGGCGAGCGCCGCACGTTCTCCCTCGAGCCGCGCGTCACGCTCCTTGAGGCCATCCGTTTCCACGCCGGCCTCACCGGCCCGAAGGAGTCGTGCGATCGCGGCTCCTGCGGCGCGTGCACCGTCTGGCTCGACGGCCTGCCCGTCTACGCCTGCATGCTGCTCGCGATCGACGCCGAGGGCCGCGCCATCACGACCGTCGAGGGCGTCTCCCGCGCCGGCCCCACGCCGCTCCAGCAGGCGATCGTCGCCGCCGACGCCCTGCAGTGCGGCTACTGCACGCCGGGCTTCGTCATGAGCCTGTCTGCCCTGACGCAAAAGAACCCGCACCCCTCCGAGCCCGAGGTGCGCAAGGCCTGCTCCGGCCACCTCTGCCGCTGCGGCTCCTACCCGCGCGTCTTCGCCGCCGCCCTCGCCGCCACCGCGGCCAGGCCCGCCTGACCCCCGACCATGCCCTGGCCCCGGACCACCCAGTATCTCGGCAAGAGCACTCCCCGCCTCGACGGGCCCGCCAAGGCCGCCGGCCGCGCGAAGTTCACCTCCGACGTCGCGCTCCCCGGCCTGCTCTACGGCGTCATCGTCCGCTCGGCCTGGCCCTCCGCCCGCATCCGCGCCATCAACCTCGATCGCGCCCGCGCCGCCCCCGGTATCCGCGCCGCCATCACAGCGCACGACGGTGAATTCGACGTCCATTTCTACGGCGCCGAGCTCGCCGCCCTCGCCGGCACCAGCCGCCAGGCCGTCCTCGACGCCGTCGCCCTCGTCGAGGTCCGCGCCGAGCCGCGGCCCTATCTCGTCAACGAGCTCGACGCCCTGCGCCCCGACGCGGCGCGCCTCTCCGCGGACCGCCCCAACCTCACGGAGGGCAAGGCGCGCCTCACCGAGAACGTCGACGCCGCGTTCGCCGCCGCGGCCCACATCGTCGAGGGCACGTTTCACACCCAGGTGGAGATCCACCACCCGCTCGAGCCGCACGGCCACACCGCGAGCTGGGATGGCGACGAGCTCACCGCGTGGTCCTCGACGCAGGGCGTGTTCTCCTGCCGCGGCGCGTTCGCCACGGCGCTCGGCGTGCCGCAGCACCGCGTGCGCGTCCTCTGCGAGCACATGGGCGGCGGCTTCGGCTCCAAGTTCAATCCCGGCGTCGAGGGCATCCTCTGCGCCCGGCTCGCCCGCGCCGCCGGCGCCCCCGTGAAGCTCATGCTCACGCGCTTCGAGCAGGCTCTCGCCGTCGGCAACCGCCCGTCCTCGCACCAGAAGATCAAGCTCGGCGCCGACGCTCAGGGCCGCCTCACCGCGTTCCAGCTCGAATCCTTCGGCACCTCCGGCTTCGACGCCGGCGTGAACACCGGCGGCGGCAGCGGCAGCGCGCGGTTCCCCGCGCCGTATATCTACACCGTGCCCGCCACCCGCGTGAAGCAGGGCACGGTCGCGATCAACGCCGGCCTCTCCTGCGCCATGCGCGCCCCCGGCCATCCCGTCGCGTCCTTCGGCATGGAGTCCATCCTCGACGATCTCGCCGTGAAGATCGGCCTCGACCCCCTGGAGATCCGGCTGCGCAACGATCCGTTCGAGGTGCGCCGCCGCGAATACCAGCTCGGCGCCGAGCGCTTCGGCTGGAAGGCGAAGTATCGCCCGCCCGGCACGTCGCCCGGCCCGGTCAAGGTCGGGCTCGGCTGCGCCGGCGCAGCCTGGATGAGCGGCGGCCGCGGCACCCAGGCCGATCTCCTCGTCAACCCCGACGGCACCGTCGAGGTGCGCACCGGCACCCAGGATCTCGGCACCGGCTCGCGCACCGTCATCCAGCTCGTCGCCGCCGAGATGCTCGGCCTCAACCTCGACGACGTCGCGGTCGCGATCGGCGACACCCGCTTCCCGCCCTCCGGCGCCAGCGGCGGCAGCGCCACCACCGCCTCCGTCGCCCCCGCCATCTACGACGCCTGCGAAAAGGCCCTTGCCGCCCTCGCCAAGGCCAGCGCGATCGCGGAGCCGCGCGGCGCCAACTGGCTCAAGGCCTGCCGCAAGCTCGGCTCCGCCCCGCTCCACGTCCGCGGCGAATGGCGCGAGGGCCTCTCCGCCGGCGGCGCCGGCGGCGTCCAGTTCGCCGAGGTCGCCGTCGACACCGAGACGGGCTTCGTCCAGCTTCGCCGGATACTCGTCGTGCAGGACTGCGGCGCCGTGATGAACCGCCTCACCTGCGAGAGCCAGATCAACGGCGGCGTGATCATGGGCATCGGCTACGCCCTCTACGAGGAGCGCATCATGGACCGCGCGACCGGCGTCGTGCTGAACCCGAACTTCGAGACCTACAAGCTGCCGGGCGCCGCCGACATCCCCTCGATCGACATCCTGCTGCTCGACATGCCCGAGCGCGGCGTGATCGGCGTCGGCGAGCCCTGCACCATCCCGACCGCCTCTGCCATCGCCAACGCCGTCGCCAACGCCCTCGGCGTCCGCGTCACGAGCCTGCCGATCACGCCCGACAAGGTGCTCGCCGCCCTCGGCCGCGTGCCGCCCGCCGCGCGCACCGCCGGGCTCCGGCGCGAGTTCGACGCCGCCTTCGCCCGCGTCGCGGCGCTGCCGGACGCCCCCGACCGGGAGGAAACGCTCGCATGAAACCCTTCGCCTACGTCACGGCGCGCAGCCCCGCGTCCGCCGTCGAGCTCGTCCGCGACGACGGCCGTTTCCTCGCGGGCGGCATCGATCTGCTCGGCGAAATGAAGGAGGCCCTCGCGGCCCCCAAGCTCCTCGTCAACATCAAGGCCCTCCCCGGCCTCGCCGACCTCCGCCGCGAGGGCGCCGCCTGGCACGTCGGCGCCAACGTCACCCTCGCCACGCTCGCCGCGCATCCCGATCTGCTGCGCGCCCTGCCCGCCCTCGCCGCCGCCGCGGCCGCCGCGGCCTCGCCGCAGATCCGCCACGTCGCCACCGTCGGCGGCAACCTCGCGCAGCATTCGCGCTGCTGGTATTACCGCCACCGCGACGTCACCTGCCGCAAGAAGGGCGGCAAGACCTGCCACGCCCGCGACGGCGAGAGCAAGTTCCACGCGCTCTTCACCGGCTGCACCTGCCTCAGCCCGCTCGTCTCCAACCTCGCGATCGCCCTCGCCGCCCTCGACGCGCGCGTCGTCGTCCAGCGCGGCCGGAAGACGGAATCCCTCACGCTCGCCGATCTCTACGCCGACGCTTGGCGCACGCCGACCGCGCACCACTCGCTCCGCGACGGCGATCTCATCCTGCGCGTCGAGGTGCCGCCGCAGCGCACCCGCAGCGCCTACCTGCAGCTCGCCGAGAAAAGCGACTTCGACTGGGCCCTCGTGAGCTGCGCCGCCGCCGGCAACGTCGTCGACGGCCGTTTCGCCTCCGCCCGGGTCGCCCTCGGGGCCATCGCACCGATCCCGTGGCAGACCGACGCCGCGAACGCGTTCCTCGAGGGCAAACCCGCGACGACCGAGACCGCCGAGCGCGCCGCCGATCTCCTCCTGCGCGAAGCCCGGCCCTTCGGCGACAACGCCTACAAGATCCCGATCGCCCGCGCCCTCGTGCGCCGGACGCTGCTTCAGCTCGTCAGTTGACGCCCCGCGCCGCCGCGCCTCACGCGCCCGGCCGGCGAAACACCCAGTCCTCCCGCGCGAAGTGCCGTCGGATGCCGCGCAGCGGCGGCACGACGGCGCGGCCCACGATCAGCGTGAGGCCCGGCTGCGTGCCCGGCGGCAGCCCGTAGCCGCGGCCGATCCCACTGTCCAGCCGGAGCAGATACGCCGGGAAGCCGAGGAAGCACGTGCCGTAGCCGAGCGCCTCCGCCGCGAGCATCGCATGCGTCGCCGCGATCGTCGCGTCCGCCGGCTCCGACGTGCTCGACGCGTGGAAGAAAAACGCCAGCGGCGCGTGGTGGAAGAACACGTCCTCCCCCGCCGGGATCTCCGCCCGCCGCCCGAGGTAGCTGTCGAGCACGGGCGCGACGAACGAGCTCAGGAAACGCCACTGCTCGCGCCGCAGCAGCGGCCGCAGCAGCCAGACCGCCGGCGGGCGCAGCAGCCACCCGCGCCGCCGGATCACCCCGCACAGCGCCTCGCGGAAACCCTGCACCTCCCGGAAGCCATGCAGCACCAGCACGCCCACGCCGCTCGGCGGCACGCCCATCGGCGCCGTGCGCGCCGCGTCGAGGATCCGGTGCACGTCATCGACCGGCACCGCCTCGCGCTGAAACCGCCGGCAGCTCCGCCGCGCCTGCATCAGCGCCAGCAACCGCGCGTAATCGGCCCGCTCGATCCCCTGCGGCAGCGGAAACACATCCTCGTCCGACAGCGTCCGGCCCTCGACGCGGATCGCGTCGTTGGGACACACCGCCATGCACTGGCCGCACCCGATGCAGCCGAACAGCCGCGACTGGTCCACCTCGATCCCGTGCACCCCGTGATGCAGCGGCGCACCGGAGCAGACCTGCACGCACCGCCCGCACGCGTCGCAGCGCGTCGCGTCGATCGCGACGCGCGCCACCCCGTCCGCCTCGGCGGTGATGATCGGCATGGCCGGAGGATAACGCCGCGGCGCGCGCCCGCCCACGCAGCCCTTGCCTTTCAACACGCGTCCGTTGCCCGCCCCGCCGCGCGTCCCTTCACACCTCCATCGCCGCGCAGCACTTGCGGAAATGATGTCCGTAGATCGCGAAGGTCACCGCGAGCTGCAGCAGCGCCGGACGGTGAAACAGCGTCCACGCGAGCAGCCGCCAGTAGTGCACGCGCTCCCGGCCCACGACGCCCAGGCGCACGCTGGACCACGCCAGCGCCACGCCGTGCCGCCACGACAGCGGCGCCGAGATCTTCGGCCGCCGGTATTCGCGCAGGAAGGTGCGGATGCGCGCATAGTAGGGCCGCGGCGCGTAGATCCCGCGGAGGATCGCCCGGTAGCCCTCGACCAGTTGCGCGACCGGCATGCGCGGATGGAAGTTCATCGTGCCGTCGACGTTGTCGCCGCTCGAGCTCCCGACCAGCCGGCCCTCGCGCTGCAGCCGCGCGTGGAGCTTCGTGTCCGGCAGCGCGTTCAGCAGCCCGACCATCGCCGTCACGATCCCGCTCCGCTGGATGAACTCCACCTGCCGCGCGAAGATCCCCGGCGCGTCGTGATCGAAGCCGACGATGAAACCGCCCTGCACCTGCAGCCCCGCCCGCTGGATCCGCTTCACGTCCGCGATCAGGTTGCGGCCCTGGTTCTGCCGCTTGTTGCACTCCAGCAGCGCCGCCGCATCCGGCGTCTCGATCCCGATGAACACGCTGTCGAACCCCGCGTCGACCATCAGCCGCATCAGCTCCTCGTCGTCCGCCAGGTTGATCGACGCCTCGGAGTAGAACGGAAAGCGCCGGCCCCGCTCCCGCTGCCACCGCGCCAGCGCCGGCAGCAGCTCGGTCTTCAGCCCGCGCTTGTTGCCGATCAGGTTGTCGTCGACGAAGAACACCTGCCCGCGCCAGCCGCCCGCCGCGATCCGCTCCAGCTCGGCGATGACCTGCGCCGCCGACTTCGTCCGCGGCCGGTGCCCGAATTTCGCCGTCACGTCGCAGAACTCGCAGTCGAAGGGACAGCCGCGCGAGAACTGCAGGCTGAGCGACGCGTAGCGCTGCAGGTCCGCCAATTCCCACCGCGGCACCGGGCTCGAGCGAATGTCGGCGAACTCCGCGCTCGCGTAGACCCGCCGCGCCGCGCCCCGCGCGAAATCGCGCAGGAATTCCGGCAGCGTCAGCTCCGCCTCGTTGAGGACGAAGTGATCCACGTCGGGAAACTCCGCGTGCGCGCTCGTGAAGAGCGGCCCCCCGGCGACGATCGTCCGGCCCGCCGCGCGGCACCGCGCGATCACGGCCTCCGTCGGGCCGCGCTGCGCGATCATCGCGCCGATGCACACGAGATCCGCCCACGCCAGATCGCGGTCGGTCAGCGGCCCCACGTTCATGTCCACGAGCCGCACCTCCCACTCCGGCGGCAGCAGCGCGGCGACGGTCAGCAGCCCCAGCGGCGGCAGCGACGCGCGGCGGCGGATGAACTTGAGCGCGTGCTTGAAACTCCAGAACGTGTCCGGGAATTCCGGATATATCAGCAGGGTCTTCATCGTTGGTCTTTCCCGCCCCCGGGGCGGTGTCACCAACGTGTCCCTCCCGCCCGCGGTCCACCAATGCAAAGACGCAGCATATCTTGTCCTGCCCCGCGTCCGCGACACCGGCGTCAGCTCCACCGGAACAACCCGCTCACGCCCGCCACCGCGAGCAGCACCCCGAGGTAGTAGGTCGCCCGCGGCCGCGCGCCCTCCAGCCAGAGCGCGAACGGAATCGTCAGCAGCGGCGCCGCCGCCACGATCGGCTGCACGATCCCCGCGGGCGTCGTGCGGAGCGCCCACTGATAGCACGTCACGCCCAGCACCGGGCCGGTGAGCGCGTTGCCCAGCACCCACGGCCAGGCACGTCCCTTCGTCCGCGGCGCATCCGCGCGCGCCACCGCCGCGATCGCCAGCGCGAGCGCCGCCACCGCCAGCCCGCCAAGGGCGCGCTGATACGCCGCGCTGCCCGGGTCGATTCGCTCGCCCGCCGCCGCGGCCACCGCAAACGCCTTCCGGCTGATCACCGCGCCCACGCCTTGGCCCGCCGCCGACAGGATCGCCCACGCCAGCCCGCACCGCCACTCCGCCGGCGGCACCCGCGGCAGGCTCCGTGGCAGCAGCCCGATCGCCACGCCGGCGAGCGTCAGCGCGCCGCTCGCGATCTGCAGCGCCGACAACCCCGTGCCCAGCCACGCCCACTCCACGGCCGCCGCCGCCACCGCCGCGCCGCACTGCACGATCAGCGTCGAGAGGTTCGAGCCGAGCCGCGGCAGCGATTGGAACATCGCCACCCCGCCAATCCCGAAACCCACGACGCCGCCGGCGACGAACCACCCGAGCGCCGCGCCCCCCAGCCCGCGCCCCGCGAGATGCGCCCACGCGCCGAGCAGCGCGACCGCGACGACCAGCCGCCAGAAATTCGCCGCGGTCGAACCGAGCCGCTGCGCCGCCCGGTTGGCAAACACCGGCGTCACCGCAAAGCACAGCAGCGCTCCCACCACCCCGCTCACGCGCCCCCTCCTCCCCGCTCCGACCCCCGAGACAATGTAACGTAATACGTTACACTGTCTGGGTCATCCCACGGTAGAGTGTAACGTATTACGTTACACTCTTTCGACCGCGTTAGACCAGCAGGAGCAGGAATGGCGGTGGCGGCGGGGGACCGGCGCGGGGTGAGGGTCAGGGGTGCCATTCGAATCCAAGGGTGAGGCTGCGGCCGGTGCCGGGGAGGAAGATCGCGGTGGCCGCGGGCGCGCGCGCGACATCGAGCACGCCCGCCGTACTCGCGAGGTGGGCGCGATCGAGGAGATTGCGGACCGCCACAAAAACCGTGCCGCGTCCCCGCCCGCCCGCGCGCCAGCCGACGCGCGCATGGAGCAGCGCGTGTCCGCCATAACCCAGCCGGCCGGCATGATCGGCCCAGGTGCGCCCCGCGCTCCACGTGGACTCGATCGCCGCGAAGCCGCCCCGCGCGTGGTCGTAGACCAGCTCCGCCGCGCCGACGTGCGGCGGCACCCCCGCGATGCGGTTGTCGCCATGCACGGGATCATCCACGAAACGGAAGCTCCCCAGCGTCGACACCACGTGCAACCCGAGCCGGTGCGGCGGGCCCGTCAGCCTCCAGTGCAGCGCGGACTCCACGCCCGCGTGCGTGGTCGGTCCCGCGTTGCTCGCGCCGCGCGGCTGGCCGGCGGCGTCCGTCAGCCGCAGGATCTCGTCGCGCCACGCGCTGCGATAGGCCGTCACGTCCCAGTCGAGCAGGCCGGCCGCGCCACGAACCCCGACTTCGAGGGTGGTCGCGCGCTGCGCCCGGAGTTCGCGGCTGCGGAGCGTGAGATCGGGATACGTCCCCGTCACCGCGACGAGGTCGTCGAACGCCGGCGGCTCGCTGCCGCGCGACCACGCGACATGCACCGTCGCGCCCGCGCCCGTGCGCCACGCCACTCCCGCCCGGGGCGACACGTCCGTCAGCGCGAATTCGCGCGCGATCCCCGCCGACGGCCGCCGCTCGCGCAAGGTGCGGCCGGCGTGCCCCACCGTCGCGCCCGCGCCCACGGCGAACGCGCCGTCCAGCCACACGAGATCCTCGATGCTCAGCGCGGTCGTATCCGCCCGGGCAGCATACGCGCCGAAGCGCCGGCCCCGCCGGCCCGCGTCGTTGAGAAACCGCGCCGCGCGGTTCACGCCCGTCGTGGCCGTCGCGCGCACCAGCGCGTGGTGCTCGGGGCCGGCTCCGCGCGAACGCCGCGAAAACGTCAGGTGCCCCGAGACATCGTCGCTCGTCGCCTCCGTTTCGCCATTGGCCTGAAGCTGGAAAAAATCGTCGCGCAGCCGCTGCCCCGCGAGGCCGGCGGCCAGCGTCGCGGGACCCGGCTCCGTGCGCAGCCGGGCGCTGACGCGCACGAGCTCCGAGCGGCGGCGGGGCGCATCGCGCTGCGTCGCCAACGCGATCGACCGCGGACGCGCGAAGGCGTCGGCGAGCGTCAGCGGCCCCGGCACCTCGTAGCGCGCCGCCACCGCCAGGGCCGCCAGCTCGAGCTGCAACGGCGCGCCGAATCCGGGGCGCACCGCCGCCTCGAACGCGTGCCGCTCCTGCGCGCTGTGCTCGCGCCAGCCGCCGGCGCGCGCGTGGGCCAGCGCGAGGCGCGCCGCCGGCGCGCGGTGCGTGAGCTGCGCGCGCAGCGTGTCCGCGTCGCCGGCCTCGCAGCGCAGCGTCGTTTCCGCAGCGGCGGCCGGCGGCGGCGTCACAACGTTGACCCCGCCGCCAAGCACGGCCGGGGCGAGGGCCGCGGCCATCGGGCCGCGGTGGATCTCGATCCGCGCAAACAGGGCCGGCACAAAAAGCCCACTGTGAAACGACCCGTCGGCGCGCGCGAGCGGCAGCCCGTCGACCAGCAGCGCGACGCCCCGCGCGCTGGGCGCGCTGTCCAAGCCCGAGCCGCGGAGCGAGAGCCGCGGCGGCTCGAAGCCGCCAAAGCTCTCCTGCAGCAGCACGCCCGGCGCGCGCCGCAGCGCCTCCGCCAGCGTGCCGACGCTGCGCCCGGCGCCGGCGGCGTCAGCGACCACCGATCCCGCGCCGAGGGTCGCGGCCAGGGTCTCCGTCCGCGCCGCCGCCGGCGGCCGGGCGCGGCGTTCCTCCACCACCCACGGGGGCAGGAGGAAGGCCGGCCCGACCGGGGGCGGCGGGTCCGCGGCCCGCCCGTGGAGCCCGAAGCAGGCACCCGACAACGTAAGCAGAAACCGGAGACGCCTCGCGCCCCGCCGGATCGACCAGCGACCGGCGCCGGCGCAGGGGGAGACGCCGGCAACTGGTGCGGCGGGTGAGTTCGCGGTCACGGACGAGCAGAGTCATCAGCGTTGATAGAGCGGACGCGCGGTGTAGCGCGTGTGCAGCAGCTCATGCGCCCGCGGGCCGAGCGGCCGGCCGAGGAAGTCCGCATAGACGCGGAGGACCTCCGGGTTCTCGTGCGAGCAGCGGACAGGGCGGTCGCGATCATCCTGATACAGGCCGGCGGCGCGGAGGCGGCGGCGCTCGTTGTCGACGCCATAGGGCTGGCCGCCGCCGCCGATGCAGCCGCCGGGGCAGGCCATCACCTCGATGAAATGATAGGGCGGCTCCCGCCCGGCCTTCCGCGCGGCCCGGACGCGATCGAGCACCTCCTCGACGTGCGCGAGCCCGTGGGCGACCGCCACGCGCACCGGCGCGCCGCCGACATCGATCGTGCCCTCCTTCACGCCGTCGAGTCCGCGCACGGCCGCGACCTCGATCCCGGCGAGCGGCTTCCCCGTGGCGTAGAAATGCGCCGTGCGCAGCGCGGCCTCCATCACGCCGCCGCTGGCGCCGAAGATCGTGCCGGCGCCGCTGTAGTCGCCGAGCAGCGAGTCGGGCGCGCCGTCCGCCAGCCGGAGGAAGTCGATGCCCGACTGCTTGAGCATGCGCGCGAGCTCGCGCGTGGTGAGGGCGACGTCGACGTCCTTGTGCCCGGAGGCATACATCTCCCCGGTGCGCGAGAGCTCATACTTCTTCGCGGTGCACGGCATGATCGAGACGACGAAGAGTTTCGCGGGATCGAGCCCCCGCTGCTGCGCGTAGTAGGTCTTCGCGAGGACGCCGAGCATCTGCTGCGGCGACTTCGCGGTGGAGAAGTGGTCGATGAAATCGTAGTGCTGCTTCTCCATGAAGTCGGTCCATGACGGGCAGCACGAAGTGATGAGCGGCAGCGGCCCGCGCCGGTGCACGAAGCGCTCGATGAACTCGCTCGCCTCCTCGACAATCGTGAGGTCGGCGGAGAAGTTGGTGTCGAACACCGCGTGGAACCCGAGGCGCCGCAGCGCCGCGTAGAGCGGCTTCGTGAGGTTGGTGCCCGGCGGGAGACCGAACGACTCGCCGACGGTGACGCGCACCGACGGCGCGATCTGCACGACGCAGATTTTCTCCGGATCGTGCAGCGCCGCCCAGACGAGGGCCGTCTCGTCGTTTTCCACGATGGCGCCGGTCGGGCAGTGGGCGGAGCACTGGCCGCATTTCACGCAGGGCGACTCGGCGAGCGTGATGTCGCCGGCGGGAGCCATGCGGGTGTTGATCCCGCGATCGAGGAAGGAGAGCGCCCACACGTTCTGCCGCTCCTGGCAGACCTGGAGGCAGCGGCCGCATTTGATGCACTTCTGGAAGTCGAGGACGATCGAGCCGGTGGAGCGGTCGGGCGGCACGTCCTTCACGTAGCGCCGGATCGACTCAAGCGGGATGTTGAAATCGGCAGCGAGGGACTGGAGCTCGCATTCGCCATTGCGGCCGCAGGTGAGGCAGGCCTGGGGATGGTTGGAGAGGATGAGCTCGAGCACGGCGCGGCGCACGTCGACGATCTCGCGATCGTGCGTCGCGATCTCCATGCCCGGCTCCAGCGGGGTGGCGCAGGCGCGGAGCAGTTTCGGGCCGCCGTGGTTCCGCACGACGCAGAGGCCGCAGGCGGCGGTGGGCAGCAGGTCCGGGTGCTTGCACAGCGTCGGGATGCGGACCTGCACCTGGCGCGCGGCCTCGAGGATGCTCGTGCCCTCGGGCACCTGGACCTCGAGCTGGTTGATGCGGGCGGTGATCATGGGACGGGCCCTCCGACGGCGGGCGCGGGCCGCGCAGCCCCGGCCTCCTCGCGGCGGCCGCCGCGCGCGGCGCCGATCTTGCGCGCGTAGCTGGGGCCACCCTCGATGAACGCCTGATACTCCTCGCCGAAGTAGCGCAGGGTCGAGAGCACGGGATTCGGCGCGGTCTGGCCGAGGCCGCAGAGCGAGGCCTTCTGCATCGCGAGGCAGATGCGGCGGATCAGCGGCACGTCGTCCGCCGCGCCGCGCCCGCGCGAGATGCGGTCGAGGATCTGCAGCAACTGGTATCCACCGATCCGGCACGGCGCGCACTTGCCGCAGGATTCGTCGACGCAGAACCGCAGGTAGAACCGGGCGACGTCGACCATCGAGTCGGTCTTGTCCATCACCAGCATGCCGCCCGAGCCCATGATCGAGCCGAGCGCCTGCAGCGACTCGTAGCTGACGGCCGTGTCGAGGTGCGGGACGGGGATCACGCCGCCGGAGGGTCCGCCGGTCTGCACCGCCTTGAGGTCGCGGTGCTCGAGCACGCCGCCGCACACCTCGTGGATGATCTCGCGCAGCGTGGTGCCCATCGGCACCTCGACGAGCTGGGCGTGGCGGACCTTGCCGGTGACGGCGAAGACCTTCGTGCCCTTCGAGGCGTCCGTGCCGAAGCCCGCGAACCACGCGCCGCCGCGCACCAGGATGGCGGGGACGCACGCGAGCGTCTCGACGTTGTTGATCGCAGTGGGCATGCCCCAGAGCCCGCGCACGGAGGGATACGGCGGCCGCGGGCTCGGGCTGCCGCGGCGGCCCTCGATCGAGGCGATGAGGGCGGTCTCCTCGCCGCACACGAACGCGCCCGCGCCGAGGCGGACCTTGGCGTCGAAGGAGAAATCGCTCCCGAGGATCTTCGCGCCGAGCAGGCCGCACTCCCGCGCCTGCTCGATCGCGCGGGTGACGCGCTCGACCGCCCGCGGGTATTCGGCGCGGATGTAGAAGTAGCCCTGCGACGCGCCCATCGCGTAGCCCGCGATCATCATCCCCTCGAGGACCGCGTGCGGGTCGCTTTCGAGCACGCTGCGATCCATGAACGCCCCAGGGTCGCCCTCGTCGCCGTTGCAGATCACGTAGCGTCGCGGGGCCGGCTGCGCGCGCGTAAGCTGCCACTTCAGCCACGTCGGAAAACCCGCGCCGCCGCGCCCGCGCAGGCCGGCCGCCTTCAGCTCGGCGATCACCTGCTCCGGCGTCTGATCGACCAGCGCGCGCCGCAACCCCTGGTAGCCGCCGGCGCGGCGCACATAGTCTTCGAGGCTGTCGGGATCGACGTCGCCGCAGTGGCGCAGGACGATGCGCACCTGGCGGTCCGGTTTCCGCCACAGCAGGTCGTCGAGCACACGGCCGGCGGCGACGGACTCGGCGACGATGCGCGCGACGTCGGGCGCGAGCACGTTGGCATAGGTGACGCCGGACGGCAGGAGCTGCACGACCGCGCCCTCGTCGTAGACGCCGAGGTCGAGCGCGCGGACGACCTGCACCTGCGCGGCGAGCCCGCGGCGTTTCAACTCCTCGGCGAACGAGAACTGGAAGAACTCCGTCTTGCTCCCGACCTCGCCGCCGGTGTCGCGCACGAGCAGATGCGTCACCGGGCCCTCGAGCACGAGAGCGCGGCGGCGCGTCGCGATGACGTGATCGTCGAGCAGCCGGCGGCCGACGACATGCTGGTCGAGAATCTGCGCCGCGACCTCGGGCGTGACGCGGCCGTAGTAAATCCGCGGCAGGCCGGCCGCCTGGACCTCCACGACGGGATCGGCGAAGGAGTAGCCGACCGAGCCCGCGCGCAGGAGGGAAAACGCGAGGCGGCGCTCGTCGCGCCCGCGGGCGAGCGCGGCGTGCACCGTCTCGGCGCCGGCGGCGATCCCGCCGGTGTCGAGCTGCACGCGGATCCACTCCGCCGGGTCGGCGGCGGGCGCGGCGGCGAAGGCCGCGAGGTCCTCGCGGGTAAGCAGCTTCATCGGGGCGTCTCCGGTTTGGCGCGCACGGCGGCGATCCGGCCGGCGATCTCGGCCGCCTGCACATGCCCGAACGTGCGGCCGTCGATCACCATCGCCGGCGCCATGCCGCAGCAGCCGATGCAGCGCACGGTATCGAGGTGGATCTGGCGGTCCGCGGTCGTCTGGCCCTCCGCGATCCCGAGCTGCGCGCGGCACTCGTTCAGCACGTCGCCCGCGCCCTTGAGGTAGCAGGCGGTGCCGTTGCAGACGGTGACGGTGTGCGCGCCGGGCGGCTGCAGTTTGAAGTAGTGGTAGAACGTGATGACCTCGTAAATCCGCGCCAGCTGCACGCCGAGCTCGCGCGAGAGCTCCATCGCGACCTCGCGCGGCACGTAGCCGTGCTGGTTCTGGATCGCGTGGAGGATCATGATGAGGTTGCCCTCCTCGCCGCGCCACCGGGCCACGTGCTGCTGGACATCGCGCCGGAGCGTCGAGTCGAGCTTGCCCTGGATGCGGCGCAGGCGCTCGAGCTTCACCTCGACGAGGCGCGAAATCTCCTCGGAGACCTCGCGGGGCACGAAACCGTGCCGTTGTTCGAGGCTCTGCAGCAGATCGAGCAGGGCGGCCTCATCATGCTGCGCGAGCCGGGCAGGCCCGGCCGCTGGTCCCGCCACCTCCGAGGGCGCGACGCTTTTCATGGCGTTGACACGTTAGCAGACAGAGCGGGGCGCGGCCCCGCACGCGTTGGCCAAACCTGCGCAGCGATTGGCCGCCGGCGGGCCCGGCGGACGGACCGGCCGGGGGCCGCCAGGATTTTCTGGATACACGCCGGGGGAGGCCGGCGCGCCGGCGCTCAGCTCCCGTGCTTCGGCTCCGTCGGGGGCGCGGCGGGCGGCGGCGGCGCCGCTTCCTGCGCCTTGAGCTCCGCGAGGTGCGCCGGGTGCTCCTCCAGCATCTCCTTCTCCGACATCCGGCCGGTGAGCCAGGAGAGGTTCATCGGGTAGACGTCGGGATTGAAGATCACGAAGTAGAAATGCCAGACGATGATCGCGAGCGTCGCGAGGATCGCCTCGTAGAAGTGCACCGTGCGCGAGATGTCGAAGCCGAGCTTCGTGAAGAGCCCGATCGACGTGTTCTCGAACCAGAGCACGACGCCCGTGACGCCCATGAGGATCGAGCCCCACATCATCGCCCAATACTCGGCCTTCTCGATGTAGCAGAAGCGGCCGAAGGCGGGCTTTGCCGGGGCGAGCCCGAGGTTGTATTTCAGCACGGCGAACGGATCGGTGAGGTCGCGCTTGCGCGGCAGCAGGTCGCGGAACAGCGCCCGGCCGGGACGCGTGCACGCCAGATACCAGAAATGCCAGGCGCCGCTCAGCAGCAGCACCACGCCGGCGACGCGGTGGACCAGGTTGCGCCACTCGAACGCGCGCGCGCTGAGGTTGCGGATCCCGGCGACCCACCACGCCTCCGGGTAGCGCAGCATGAAGCCGGTGATGACGAGCAGCACGAAGCTCACGACCAGCACGCCGTGCTGCCAGCGCTCGTGCACCGTCATGCGCAGGTAGAGCCGGTGCGCGACGTGCTCCTCCGCGATCAGCCCCTGCTGGATCGCGAGCTTGCGGCGGATCTTCTTCACGAAATCCAGCAGGTTGTGGACGGCCATGCCGCCGATCGTGGCCACGATCAGCAGCACGTAGAACGTGGCGATGAAGTAGAGGATCGGGTCGCTGCCGTCCTTGCCACGGCCGGCCTCGGGGCTGACGTGCACGCGGCCCATGGCGAAGCGCGTATTCGCGCCGGGGTGACACTGCCCGCAGGTCTGGGCGAGGTGGTCGCGGTGGATGGTCGAGGTCGGATCGTCCTGCGACTTGATCGCGTGCGAATTGTGGCAGCTCGCGCAGTTCACCACCTCGACCGAGCCGCCGCGCACGGCGAGGCCGTGGTAGCTGTCGGCGAAGGTCTGGAAGGTGTGCGAGGCGATGCCGTATTTCTTCGTGAGCTTGAGCGAGTCGTGGCAGTCGGCGCACACCTGCTGGGCGACGTTCTTCGCGTTGACCGGCGAGGTCGGGTCGCGGTGGCCGCGGATGTCGTGCTCGCCGTGGCAGTCGGTGCAGGTGGCGGAGTCGGCGTTGCCCTTGCGCAGCGCCGCGGCGTGCACGCTCTCCTCGAACTCGTGGCCGGGCTTCTTGTGGCAGGCGGCGCAGGTCTCGGCCACGCGCTGCTTGTTCATGCGCGCGCCGCCGACCATGGCGCGGTTCATCTCGTGGGCGCCGTGGCAGTCGACGCAGTTCGCCGCCTCGACCTTGCCGCCGAGCAGGGCCGAGCCGTGCACGCTGCGATCGAAATCGGTGACGAACTTCGTGCCGCGCAGCGAGCGGTCGGCGACGTTGTCCTTCCCGACGTGGCAGGACTCGCACTGCTTGGTCTGGGCGAGCTTCTGCGCGAGCGTCACGGGCGTCTTGGCCGCGGGCACGACCGGATCGCGGTGGCAGGTCAGGCAGTCGGGGGCGTTGGCCTGCTTTTCGGTGAAGGCGCGGCCGTGGGCGGAGGCGAGGAAGTGATCGCGCGCGGTCTCATGGCACTTGCCGCAGGCCTGCGGCTGCGGGCCGTTGGCGAAGGCGAACGCGGGCTGCTTCACCGCCGCGACGTCGTGCTTGCCGTGGCAGCCGACGCACGAGGTGTCCTCGCCGGCCGGGATCTCGGCGAGCGCGAGGCGCGGGTGGAATTTGTGTTTCTTGGCCGTGTCCTCGTGGCAGGAGAAACAGTCGACCGGGGTCTGCGGCTTGCGGTGCGGCGTGGCGTCGCCGTCGTATTTCTCGTGGCAGTCGACGCAGTCGAGCGCGCGGTGCGCGGAGCGGGCGCCGATCTTCGGATCGACGAAGAGCGAGAGCTTCTTCCCGCCCTGCTTCATCGAGAGGTCGGTGTCGCTGTGGCATTCGAGGCAGGAGGCGTCGGAGTTCGGCGCGGGGGCCGGGGCGGCAGCGGGCGCGGCCGGTTTCGGCACGGCGTCGGCGGCACCGAGCGGGCCGAGCCCGGCCACGGAGAGGAAGACGAGCCAGGCGCGGCGGAAACCCGGGAGGCGATTCCCCGCGTGCAGCCTGGACGAGAGCGGGCTTGGGCAGCTCATAGGTTGAGAGTTTTTCCCAGTGCCCACCCTAACCGGTGGCGGGGGAATCGTCGTCGCATCCGTTGCCCAAAGCGGGGCGCTTATTGGCCGGTGTCACCGCACGGCCGATACGCGGCGGCCGCCGGTCCGATCCCAGCCCGCGCCCGCGGCCGCTTCCGCGGTCCTTTTCTTCCAACCCGGATCACCACGGATTACACGGATGGCACGGATGAAGTGCCGGCGCCGCGAGCTTCGTGTTATCCGTGTGATCCGTGAAATCCGTGGTCAAAGAGGATCGACCTCTCAGCGGGCACTTCAAAAGCCCTGTCATACTGACGCCCGGACTGATTCCGCCGCGAACACACCTCATGGTCGCGCGTGGATTCTCCTCTTTTTTGGACAGGATTTACAGGATTCAAACCAGGGATTTTCAGGAACAGCGATCCCGCCATCCGAGGCAGACCCACCTTCCAATCCAGGACGACACGTCCGGCTCGTCCTCGTTTGAAATCCTGTGAATCCGGTCAAAAGCAGAGACCTTCCGTGGTCGGGGAATCAACGACCGGTCAGGCCGGACGACTCCGAACCATTCTGTCCATTTTGTTCAGGAACCTCTGAAAAATACCACCGAACCAATGTGGAACTCAGGAAAGCAGGAAAAAAACACAAGGCAGCGGCGGTTCTTACCCACGATCGGGCCTTTTTCCTGAGTTCCTGATTTCCACATTTGGTTTGTTCAGAGCTTCCTTCATTCTGTCGAAACGATCGACGGAAGCCCGCTCGTCGCCGAGCGGCGTCGCCGCGTGCGGCGACCCGAGCCAACCGGCCACACTACATATAGCGGCTCGGCTCGGGCTCGTCGTCCGCCTTGCCCTCGTAGGCGTGCACGGAGCAGGCGGAGTCGCTCCACAGCGGCAGGTTGTCGCGGTGATACTCCCACATCTCGACGATCTCGACGCGCACCTTCGGATCGCGCGCCTCGAGCATGAGGCGATTGAGTGCGCTGTAGAGCACGGCCTCGGGTTTCACGTTGAGGGCCCTGGCGAAGCGCTCGACGGCGTCGCTCTCGGCCTGTTCCAGATGCAGTTTGAGGGTGGCCATGGTCGTCTCCTGTTTTTTTCGGATTGGCCGGCTCCGGGCGGAGTCAGTCGGGTTGCGCGCAACGTAGTCCCGCCCGGGCGCGCCGTCGCCGCATCCCTTGGCCAAAGGTGAGCGGATCTTGGCCCCGCCCCGCGCCTCTCCCGGGGCGGTCCGCACCGGGTGCCGCACATCTTGCGACGGCTGCGCGCCGATTGCCCGGCCGGCGGACGGAGAAAAACCAACGGCTGCGCAGTGCTCGCCAACACCTGCGCAGTCAGTGGGCCGAACTTAGGGCATAACATGAACCTCGATACAACCCGAGTCACGACTGCCCAAGCAAACTGAACCCTCGCACCACCATGATGCCTCGACCCCGACTCACCAAAAACACCCTGATCTTCGGAGGAGCAGCGGCCTGGGGCCTCCTGCTCGTTTCCTGTATTTCGGTCAATCGCACCATGCTCGCGCCGCCGCTCATCCCGGGCGCGACCTTCGTCGGCAACAAGGGCTGCGTCGAGTGCCACGCCGAGCACACCGAGGGCTTCGACTCCGCCACGCACGCCAAGGTGACCCTCGCCGATCCCAAGCTCGGCAGCACCGGCTGCGAAGCGTGTCACGGCGCCGGCAGCCTCCACGTCAAGGCCGGCGGCAGCAAGAGCACCATTGTCAACCCGCAGAAGAACCCCGAGGCCTGCTTCCAGTGCCATCTCGAGAAGCGCGGCGAGTTCAGCCTCCCATACGCGCATGCCGTGACCTCCGGGCACATGAGCTGCAGCGACTGCCATGACCCGCACACCGGTCACGCCATCAAGGGCTCCGGCGCCTCGCTGGAGACGCAGGCCGAGTCCTGCACCTCGTGCCACACGGCCCAGAAAGGCCCCTTCATCTTCAAGCACAATGCCATGAAGGAAGGCTGCAACTCCTGCCACAACCCGCACGGGTCGGTGAACCAGAAGATGCTCAAGGCGCCTGATTCCAACTTGTGCCTCCAATGCCATGCCACCGGCTCAAGCCCCGGCATGCTCTTCGCCGGCGGCCGCGACCACGCGGGCAACCCTGTCAACGGCACCTGCTGGGTCGCCGGCTGCCACGAGGCAGTCCACGGCTCCAACGCCAGCCACGCCCTCCGCTTCTAACCCGGCCCATCGAAACCCATGAAAACATTCAACACCGTTTCGCGCATTGCCGGGTTCGCCGCCGGACTTGCCTCCCTGTCGGTCACGGCGCTCGCCGCCGAAGCCGACGCGTTCCCGACGTTCGACTCGAACTACATCGTGATCTCCGCCGGGGGCGCAGACATCAGCGGCAGCAAGGCCGCCTACCAGGCCCGGACCAGCAACGCCAAGACCGGCGCCGCGGGCATCGAGGACCTGCGCTTCGACTACGATCTGAAGGACAAGACCACGCTGCAGATCGACGGCCGCGCCCTCGCGGGCCAGGAGGACTACCTCCTGAAGTTCAAGGTCACCAAGGATGAGGTCGGCTCATTCGAGATGGGCTACAAGACCTTCCGCACGTTCTACGACGGCGCGGGCGGCTTCTTCCCGATTGGCAATGTCTGGATGCCGCTCTTCAGCCGTCCGCTCTACGTGGATCGCGGCCAGTTCTTCGTGCAGGGCACCATCGCCATGCCGAAGGCGCCCGTGCTCTCGTTCAAATACACGAACAGCACCCGCGACGGCCGCAAGGACAGCACCATCCTGGGCGACACCAACCTGACCGGCATTCCGATCCTCGCCGGCCCGGGCGCCGTGAATCCCATCGCCGCCACCCGCAAGCTGCTGCCGACCTACGTCGACCTCGACGAGCGGAACGAGGCGTGGGAGGTCAGCGTGCGTCACAAGATGGGCAATACGTCGGCGGTCCTCGCCTTCGGCGGCAACACCATCGACAACCGGAACCTGCGCGAGATGCAGCAGAACATCGGCGAGCTCGCGGTGTTCCCGGCGCCCGTCTTCACCGCGCCGACGGTGAACAACGAGCGCGCCGGCAGCCCCCGCCGCACCACCATGCTGCAGACCCACGAGGAGGACGGCTACCATGCCTCCGCCACGTTTGAGACGACGATGAGCGACAAGCTCACGCTCTTCGGCGGCCTCCAATATCACACGGCCGACGTCGATATCACGCTCTCGCGGGACCTCCAGGCCACCATCGCCAGCGCCACGGGCATCCGCACCTATGCCGGCGGTTTCACCAACACCGGCGCCACGGCCCGCGCCCCCTATCACCTGGTCTCGAAGGGCCAGTTGGAGTTCGACATCCTCACCGGCAACCTCGGCGCGCGTTTCAAGCCCTCGCCGAACCTGGCCGTCGAGGCCGCGCTCCGCGGCGAACGCGCCGAGGACTCCGGCAACAACTCCGCCGACTACTCGTCGCAGGGCGTGACGCTCGCCACCGGCGCCATCACTTCCTATGCCGCCCATGGCGACCACGGCGTGAAGAACGTCGAGAAGCCCTGGACGCCCACCGTCGACCTGCGCTACACCGGCATCAAGAACGTGTCGCTCTACGCGAACTGGGAGTATCGCACCTCGAAGCAGGATGAGCACGTGCGCTACCAGGGCCTCAACGGCCAGACCAAGCTCACCGAACTCGACTTCATCGGGAAGACGATCGAGGAGAGCCACACCAACGCCAAGATCGGCGCGAACTGGAAGGTCAACGCGGCACTCGACCTCCGGGCCGAGTTGTTCACCAAGGACCACCAGAACGACTTCACCGGCTACGACGACGTCCTCGGCCGCGGCTACGTGCTGAACTACGACATCTACGGCACCAAGCTCACGTCCGTCGTGAAAGCGACCCAGGCCCTGAGCTTCACCACCCGCTACGTGCTCCAGCGCAGCAAGGCGGCGATCTTCCACAGCGGCCTGACGACCACGGGCGTGATCAACGGCACCGTGGACGGCAACGACTCCGCCCGCCATTCCATCTCCGAGTCGGTCACGTGGAGCGTCAACAAGAGCTGCTGGGTGCAGGCCAACGGCACCATGGTGTATGACCAGATCCAGACGATGTATCCGTGGATCAGCGGCAATGCGAAGCGCAACCTCCGCAACTCCGACAACAACTACGTCACGGCTGACATCTCCGTCGGCTTCACGATCGACCGCGACACCTCCGGCCTGATCCAGGCCACGCACTATCGCGCCAACAACTTCGAAGAGGCGTATGCCGCGGTCGCGATGCCGCTCGGTGCCAGTGCGCGCGAGAACATGATCAGCGTGGGCGTGCAGCGCCGGCTGACCAAGAAGACCATCCTCGGCGCCAAGCTGGGCTACATCGACAACGAGAACTCCACCCGCGGCGGCTTCGCCGACTTCAGCGGACCCCTGGCGTATCTCTCAGTGCAGCACGCCTTCTAACGGACTTTAGTTACCCCGATAAATGGCCGGCCGTGACGCATGTGGGTGCGTTGCGGCCGGCTCCGTTTTTGCCAGCCGACCAATCAGAGGTATTTGAACCACCAAGACACGAAGGCACCGAGAAAGCGGGAGAACGAGCCAGCCGGCTTTTTGGTGTCTCCGTGTCTTCGTGGTTCAACGGCGGTGAGGGCGAGGGCTGGGAGCCCGCCGCCGATTCCCCGCGGCACCACGCAGGAATTGCGCAAGCCATGCCTCATTCTCGACAAGGAATGCACAGCCAACCCTCCCCGGCCCTGCCATAGTCACCCCGCGGCACACGTTCGCGCGCGCCCCGTCCGGACCGCTTGCCTACCCATCCCACCATGACCCTCCGTTCCCTTTGGACCAAACACACCGTGCTCTTCGGTGGCGCCGCCGCCTGGGGGCTGTTCCTGGTTTCCTGCGTCGTGGTGAACCGTGCCATCATCGTGCCCCCTCAGGTCCCCGGCGCGAAGTTCGTCGGCTCCAAGGAATGCGCCGAGTGCCACGCCGACGTCACGAGCGGCTTCCAGGACGCCACGCACGCCAAGCTCATGGCCCCGGGCGACAACGCCAAGAACATCGGCTGCGAATCCTGCCACGGCCCCGGCAGCCTCCACGCCAAGAAGGGCGGCGGTCACCTCAACATCGTCAACCCCGCCAAGAACCCCGACGCCTGCTTCCAGTGCCACCTCGACAAGCGCGGCGAGTTCGCCCTCCCGCACGTCCACCCGATGGGCAAGGTGAGCTGCAGCGACTGCCACGATCCGCACAAGGGCAACGCGATCACGACCGGCGGCACCCGGCTCGCCGCCGCCAACGAGACCTGCCTCAAGTGCCACGAGGCGCAGCGCGGGCCGTATGTCTTCGAGCACGAGGCCCTGCGCGAGAACTGCACCACCTGCCACAATCCGCACGGCACGGTGAACGACAAGATGCTCAAGTCCCGCAACCAGACGCTCTGCCTCCAGTGCCACTTCCAGCAGCAGACCGTCACCGGCCAGCTCCTGATCGGCGGCCGCGACCACGCCGCCTTCGTGCAGCGCGGCACCTGCTGGACCGCTGGCTGCCACGAGGCCGTGCACGGTTCGCACGTCAATTCCTCCCTCCGCTTCTAACCCACTTCCCCGCCCGCCATGCACCGCTCACGCTTCCGCGCCCTCCAGGCGGCCCTGCTTCTCCCCGCGGCGTGCCTCGCCGCCGATGTCACCACCGAGGGCACGCTCACCGTCGGCGGCGGCGGCGCCTTCCTCGACGGCGACCGCCCCTCCTTTCAAAAGCTCACGCAGCACAAGAAGGACGGATACGGCGGCATCGAGGAATACCGCCTCGTCCGCGAGTCCAAGGAATCCCTCTTCAAGTTCGACGCCCGCCTCCTCCCGGGCGACGACGACTACCGCCTCGGCTTCCGCTTCGAGAAGCCGGAAAAGTTCTACGTCGACGCCGGCTTCGAGCAGTTCCGCGTGTGGTATGACGGCTCCGGCGGCTACTTCCGCCCGACCGACACCGGGTTCGTGCTGTTCAACGAGGATCTCTCGCTCGTGCGCGGCAAAATCTGGATCGAGGTCGGCGCCACCACCGCCAACGCCACCAAGCTCAAGCTCCGCTACCTTCGCACCACGCGCAACGGCACCAAGGGTTCCACCCACTGGGGCGACTCCAACCTCGTCGGCACCTTCGGCACCCGCAACGTCGTGCCCACCTTCTACGACCTCGACGAGGTCACCAACACCTTCACCGCCGACATCGGCAACGAGTCCAAGGACGAGGTGAAGTGGAACGTCGGCGCCCGCTACTCCGAGTCGAGCCTCGACAACCAGCGCAACACCCGCCGCCGGCCCTTCGAGGCCGCCGATCGCATCGTCACCACCAAGGACGAGACGCAGACGGACCTCTTTTCCGCCCACGGCTTCTACCAGCGCAAGGTCAACGAGCAGCTCACCGTCTCCGCCGGCGCGCTCCGCACGAATCTCGACTCGCACCTCGCCGGCAGCCGCATCTACGGCCAGACCTACGATCCCGTCTTCGATCCCGCCTATCTCCGCCGCCAGCAGCGCGACGAGGGCTACTATCACCTCACCGGCGAATCCGAGCTCAAGCAGACCGTCCTGAATCTCAACGCCGTCTACATTCCAAAGAAGCACTGGTCCATCCGTCCCAGCATCCGCTTCGAGAATCTCCACCAGGAGACGATGTCCGAGTTCATGGAGACCAACATCGGCGGCGGCCCGGCCTTCGCCGCCATCGTCGAGGAGGTCGAGGGCGAGCAGAAGAAGAAGTGGAACGAGTTCGCCGAGGAGCTCGAGGTCCGCTACACCGGCAAGCCCAACTGGACGTTCAGCGCCGAGGGCCAGTGGATCCAGGGCAGCGGCAACACCGAGGAGGAGCGCATCCTCCACACCGGCGTCTTCACCGTCGACCGCGACAACGACAACACGCGCACCAGCCAGAAGTATTCCGCCAAGGCCAACTGGTATGCGCAGCCCGGCCTCAGCTTCGCCGCGCAGTATTACTACAAGGTCAACGTGAACGACTACGACGCCATCCGCGACAACACGCCGGCCGGCACCGCGGATCGCTATCCCGCCTACATCACCGACCAGGATTTCACCACGAACGATTTCAACGTCCGCATGTCGTGGCGCCCCGCCTCGCTCTTCAGCACCGTGACGCGCTACGACTTCCAGCTCTCCCGCGTGGTGAGCAACGAGGCCGGCCTCGCCCAGGTCGAGAGTTCCGAGATCACCTCGCACATCCTGAGCGAGAGCGTCACCTGGTCGCCGACCAGCCGCCTCTACCTCAACGCCAGCGTGAACTTCACCTGGGACCAGCTCGCGACGCCCGCCTACCGCTTCGTGCTCAACAGCGACAACAACTACGTCAACGGCTCCCTCGGCGGCGGCTACGCCCTCGCGAAGCTCGACGACCTCTACTTCGACTACTCGTTCTTCCGCGCCCGCAACTTCATCGACAACTCCGCGCTCTCACTGCCCTTCGGCGCCGACCAGAAGCAGCAGGGCGCGTTTCTCACCTGGGTGCGCCGCCAGAGCGAGCACCTCATCTACACGATGAAATACGGCTACGTCACCAACCGCGACGGCACCTGGGCCGGCCGCAACAATTTCGACGCGCACGTCCTCTACGCCCGCGTCCAATACCATTTCTGAACGCGCTACCCGCGCTTTCGGAATGTTAGTTACCCCAGCCGGGCGCCGCGGCGGTGGGGGGGGGGGGGGCGGCGGCATTTTTTTTGCCCCCCGCCCCCGGGCCCGGGATTTTTCGGGTCAACCGGTTCGTCCGCCAGCGGGTTAGCCGAGTCCTCCCGCCGGGACGCGATTGAGGGAGGAAACCGCGGCGTATTCGGGTCAGTGTGACACGCCGCGCGCCCGCGCGGCCGACTCCTCCGACCATGTCTCCCTCCCTCCTCGCTCCCCTCCTCGCCTCCTACGCCGCCGCCGGCGACGCGGCCGCCGGCTCCGGCGTGGTCACCATGCTCCTCCAGCTCGCGGTGATCGCGGCGGCCACCGCCGGCGCCCTCGCGCTGGGCACGCGTCGCAACAAGCACTGAGGCGCGATCCGATGCCCCACAATTTTCCAATCGTCTCCAGCCAGCAGGCCGCGACCGGCGCGCTCGAGATCTATGTCGAGGGTTGCCGCCGCGAGAACGTGCGCCAGCAACTCTTCGGCCTTGCGGTGCTGCGCAGCGCGACCGCGGCCCAGATCCACGCCGCGATGCCCGTGGTGCAGGCCCGCCAGGGTGTCACCTTGCCCGAAATCCAGGCGATGCTTGCGCGCTAGTGTGGTCCGCCGCAAATCCTGACACCTCCCGGCCCATGCGATAGGGCGAGGCGTCCCCGCCGAGCCGTCGCGGCTTAAGGGTTACACGGCTCGGCGGGGACGCCTCGCCCCACCTCCAGCCGCTTCGGGTTCTGTTCTACAATTTTCGGTGACCGACACGAGCCCGGCCGGGCGCAGGCTGCCCGCCGCTGCGGGCGGAAGCTCCGGGCCAGCGCCAGCGCCGGCGCCGCCGATCGCTGTTCCCTTCTCCCACTCCTTCTCTCCCTCCCATCATGTCCGATGTCCCGCGCCCTTCCTTCTCCCACCGCTTCTGCCGGCATTTCGGCGTGCCCATCGAGAATTTCGAGCGCGAGGTCCTGCGCCGGACGCTCTACCCGCACGCCAGCTGGCTCGGCTGGCTTGCGCCCGACGAGGCGCGTGCCGCCGACCGCCGCTTCATCTCCAGCGTGGGCCGGCTCACGCGCCGGCGCGATTTCCCGGCCGAAGCCCACGAGTATCAGAGCGAGCCGGGCAACCGGGGGTTCTGGCGCCGCCACGGCCGCCTGCGGATCTCGGTCCGCCGCATGCAGGCGGTCTTCGAGACCGCCTGGGAGGGATCCGCGGCGCCCGCGGCCCCAGCCGCGCGGGCCGTCACGACCCGTCATTGAATTCTGGATATCGGCGGCCCGCGCCCGCCGGGGCTACGCCGCCCGGCCCGAGCCGCGCGCCGGCTCGAACCAGTCCGACACGAGCGTGTCGGCCGGGAACTCCGGGCAGGTCTCCGCGATCAGCCCGCGCAGCTTCCCGCGCGCCCGCGCGATCCGGCTCTTCACCGTGCCGGCGTTGATCCCGAGGGCCTCGGCGATCTCGTCATACGAGCGGTGCTGCAGGTTGCGCAGGGTGAGAATCTCGCGGTGGCCGGGATCGAGTTTCTTCATGCACACGGCCACGACCACGACGAACTCGTCGACGCTCGCCTGCCGGGCCGGATCGGCCTCCGGCGTGGCGATCAGATCGCTGAAGGTCCCGCTCGACGCCTCGCTCAGCGGCATGTCCAGCGAGATGGAGAGGTGCCGGCGGCGGCGGAAGAAATACCAGTAGCGGTTGCGCGCCAGGTTGACCGCCACGCGGTGCAGCCACGTCGCCAGCGAGGAGTCGCCGCGAAACTGCGCCAGCCCGCGGTGCGCGCGGATGAACGTGTCCTGGGTGATCTCCTCGGCGTCGGCATGGTTGCGCAGGAACTGGCCCGCGAGCGCGAGGATGCGCTCCCGGTAGCGGCCGACGATCTCGACGAAGGCCGACTCGTCGCCGGCGTTGAAGCGCTGCACGAGCGCCCGATCGATCTGGGCTTCTTCGTGCGCGGTGGTCGCGCGGCGCACGCCGTCGGCGGTGCGGGTGGTGGCGGTGGTCCGTCCGGCGGGAGCGCGGTGCGGCCGCGGAGCGGCGGCGCTCGCGGCGGGGGACGGGGTGGGGTCCGGTCGCAGAGAATTGTCCATGCGACGAACTTACGCCCCGGGCGCGGCGCGGGGTATGGGGTCGTTGACCAGCCCGCCCTCCCCCACGGCCCGAACGGGAATTTTCCGATGGCGATGCCGACAAACGGTCCTCGCTACCCCGCCGGATCGCGAATAGAATTCAGGACCGTGAAGCTGAAACGAAAAGCCCCTGCAGCTTCTCCCCGCTCCCACCGCGAGCCGAAGGCCGCGACTCCCGCCCGCCCGAATCCGTTTCCCATCGTCGGCATCGGCGCCTCGGCCGGCGGCCTCGAGGCCTTCACGCAACTGCTGGAAAACCTGCCGCCGGCCACCGGCCTCGCCTTCATCGTCGTGCAGCACCTCGATCCGGAGCACGAGAGCATGCTGCCGCACATCCTCGGCCGCGCCACGACGATGCCCGTGCACGAGGCCGCGCAGGGCATGACCGTCCGCCCCAACGAGGTCTACGTCATCCCGCCGAACACCACGATGAGCCTGGCGCGCGGCCGGCTCGACCTGAAGCCGCGCGAGCTCGGCCGCACGCCGCACCTCTCGATCGACTCGCTCTTCCAATCCCTCGCGCGCGAGCGCCAGGAGGGCGCCATCGGCGTCGTGCTCTCGGGCACGGCCGCCGACGGCAGCATCGGCCTCGAAGCGATCAAGGCCGCGGGCGGCATCACCTTCGCGCAGGACAGCTCGGCCCGCTACGACTCGATGCCGCGCAGCGCCGTCGCCTCCGGCTGCGTCGACTACATCCTTCCGCCCGCGGCGATTGCCCGCGAACTCGCCCGCATCGCCAGCCATCCCTATCTCCGCGGCGACCTGCCCGCGCTGCCGGCCGGCTCCGTCGCGCCCGGCGGCGAGCCCGCCGCCGAGGCGGCCGCCACCGCGCGCCACGCCCCGGCCGGCCGGCGGGCCCGCCCCGGCGCGCCGGCGGGCGACTTCGCCCAGATCCTGGAGCTCGCGCGCCAGCACTCCGGCGTCGACTTCACTCTCTACAAGCCCAGCACGATCCACCGGCGGATCACCCGCCGCATGCTGCTCGGCCGCAAGAATTCACTCGCTGAATACGCCCGGCTCGTCGCGACCGACCCCGGCGAACTCAAGGCCCTGTATGCGGACCTGCTGATCAGCGTGACGAGCTTCTTCCGCGACGAGGCCGCCTTCGAGCTGCTCAAATCCGTGGTCTTTCCGCGGCTGCTCGCCGGCAAGCCGGCCGGCGCCCTCCGCTTCTGGTCGATCGGCTGCTCCAGTGGCCAGGAGGCCTACTCCCTCGCGATGGCGTTCCTCGAGGCGGCCGGGCCGCTCGCCGAGCGCATGCCCAAGCTTCAGATCTTCGGCACCGATCTCAACGAGGCCCTGCTGAACAAGGCGCGCCACGGTCTCTACCCCAAGTCCCTCGTGCAGGACATCTCTCCCGAGCGCCTGCGGCGGTTCTTCCTCGAGGAGGACGGCGGCTACCGCGTGATCAAGTCCCTGCGCGAGATGTGCGTCTTCGGCCGCCAGGATCTGCTGAGCGACCCGCCGTTCTCGCGCATGGATCTCGTGAGCTGCCGCAACGTGATGATCTACATCGAGCCGGTGGAGCAGAAGCGCATCCTCCCGATGCTGCACTACGCCCTCAAGCCCGAGGGCTGTCTCTTCCTCGGGACCTCCGAGTCCGTCGGCTCCTTCGGCGATCTCTTCGAGCCGGTGGACAAGAAGCAGAAAATCTTCGCGCGGAAATCCATCCCCACGCCCGCGTTCGCCCTGCCGCAGCGCGACCGGCGGGAGACCGGGCCGCGCGAACGCCGCGCCCCCCGCTCCGCCGTCGACGGCGAGTCGCCCCGCACCGAGCTCCACGCCACCCACGAGGCGGACCGCCTGATGGCGAACCAGTTCGCCCCGCCCGGCGTGATCGTCGACGCCGGCTGGAACGTCCTCCAGTTCCGCGGCTCCACCGAGGCCTTCCTCACGCAGCCCGGCGGCAAGGCGAGTTTCCAACTCCTCAAGATGGCGCGCGACGGCCTGATGCTGCCGCTGCGCACCGCGCTCACCCAGGCCCGCAAGCGCAACGAGCCCGTCCGCCGCGAGAACCTCCGCCTCGGCGGCGCCCCCGCCCGCTCCCTCCATCTCCAGGTCATCCCCCTCAAGAACCTCCGCGAACGCTGCTTCCTCGTCCTCTTCGAGGACCCCGCCGGCCGCAGCGCGCTGCCCGCCCCCGCGCCCGCCCTGCCGCCCGGCCCCCGCGGCGACCGCCTCCTCCGCCGCCGCGTCACCGAACTCGAGCGCGATCTGCTCGAGACCCGCGACTACCTCCAGGCCCTCCAGCAGCAGCACGACACCGCCCACGACGAGCTCCAGGCCTCGAACGAGGAGGTCCAGTCCTCCAACGAGGAGCTGCAGAGCATCAACGAGGAACTCGAAACGTCGAAGGAGGAGCTCGAGTCCAGCAACGAGGAACTCATCACCGTCAACGAGGAGATGTCCTATCGCAACGGCGAGCTCAGCCGGCTCAACAGCGACCTCAACAACTTCCACGTCAGCCTCAGCACGCCGATCATCGTGCTCGCCCGCGATCTCACCATCCGCCGCTTCACCCCGACCGCCGAGAAACTCTTCAACCTCCTCGCGACCGACGTCGGCCGCCCGATCGGCGGCATCCGCCACAACCTCCAGTTCGACCACCTCGAGGACTTCGTCGGCCAGGTCATCGATCGCCTCGCGCTCCGCGAGGTCGAGGTCCGCGACAAGGACGGCCACTGGTATCTCCTCCGCGCCCGGCCCTACCTCACCGTCGACAACAAGGTCGACGGCGCCGTCCTCGTCCTGCTCGACATCGACGCGCTGAAGCGCGGCGAGCAGACCCTGTCACAGGAACGTGACTACGCCGAGGCCGCGCTGCGCACCGCGCGCGATTCGCTCGTGATCCTCCGGCCCGACCTCACGGTCAACACCGCCAACGAGGCTTTCTACCGCACCTTCGCGCTCACGCCCGCGCAGACGGAGAACCGGCTGCTCTTCGATCTCGCCGACGGCGCCTGGGAGATCCCCGCCCTCCACGCGCTGCTCGCCGACGTCCTCCCGCGCAACCACGTCTTCAACGATCTCGAGATGACGCACAGCTTCGGCGCGCTCGGCGAGCGCACCCTGCTGCTCAACGGCCGCCGCCTCGACGGCCCGGACGGCGCCCCCCTGCGCATCGTGCTCTCGATCGAGGACATCACCGAACGCCGCCACGCCCGCTCCGTGCTGCGCGCGTCGGAGATCCGCTACCGCCGCCTCTTCGAGGCCGCCAAGGCCGGCGTCCTGATCATCGATCCCGCGACGCGCCGCATCACCGACGCCAATCCCTTCATGGTGCAGCTCCTCGGCTTCCGCCGCGAGGAATTCATCGGCAAGGAACTCTACGAGATCGGCCTGTTCCACGACCAGGAGGCCGCGCAGGAGGCGTTCCAGCAGCTCCGCGACGTGCACGAGATTCGCTACGATCACCTGCCCCTGCAGGCCAAGGACGGCAGCTCCCACCCCGTCGAGGTCGTCGCCAACCTCTACGACGAGGACGGACGGGCCGTGATCCAGTGCAACGTGCGCGACATCACCGAGCGCCGGCAGATGGAGGATTCGCTGCGCAAGAGCGAGGCGCGCTTCCACGCGATCATCGCGCAGGCGACCGCCGGCATCGCCGAACTCGATCTCACCGGCCGCTTCACGCTGGTGAACGACCGTTTCTGCGCGATTGTCGGCCGCCCGGCGACCGAGCTGCTCGGCCTCCGGGCCGCCGACCTCACGCACCCCGACGATCTCGCGGCCAGCGCCGCGCGCTTCAAGGATCGCGCCAAGGGCCGCGCGGATTTCGGCCTGGAGAAACGCTACCTCCGCCCCGACGGCTCCGTCGTCTGGGTGAGCCACAGCGTCGCCTGGATCACCGATCGCGAAGGCACGCCCCACGGCTTCGTCGAGATCTCGCAGGACATCTCCGATCGCAAGCGGCTCGAGGCCGCGCTGCGCTCGAGCGAGGCGTATTTCCGCGAACTCACGGAAAGCCTGCCCATCGGCGTCTGGACGAGCCAGCCCGACGGCCGCCTCGACTTCGTCAACCGCCACTGGCTCGACTACACCGGGCTCACCTTCTCCGATCACCTGCGGCATTCCGGCGCCTGGACGGAGTCCCTGCACCCGGACGACCGGGTCCGCGTGCAATCCGTCGTGGACACCAGCCTGCCCGGCGACGTGGGCTACACCCTCGAGGCGCGGTTCCGTCATGCCGCCAGCGGCACCTACCGCTGGTTCCTCAAGCGTTCCGTGCCCGTGCGCTCCCCCGACGGCCAGCTCCAGAAGCGCATCGGCATGGCCATCGACATCGACGACCTCAAGCGCGCCCAGGGCATCCTCGCCGACCACGCCGGCGCCCTCGAGGAACAGGTGCGCACCCGCACCGTCGAGCTCCGCGAGACCATCGGCGAACTCGAGGCGTTTTCCTACAGCGTCTCGCACGACATGCGCGCGCCGCTCCGCGCGATGCAGGGCTTCGCCCAGCTCCTCCTGCAGGAAAACGCGGACCGCCTCGACGCCGGCTCCCTCGATCACCTGCGCCGCATCAACGCCTCCGCCGGCCGGCTCGACGCCCTGATCAACGACGTCCTCACCTACTCCCGGCTGCTGCGCTCCGAGATCGTCCTCCAGCCCGTCGACCTCGACACCCTGGTCCGCCTCATCATCACCACGTATCCAAATCTCCAGGCCAACGACGCCGCGATCACGATCGAGGGGACGCTGCCCGTCGTGCTCGGCCATGAGGCGAGTCTCACGCAGTGCATCTCCAACCTCCTCTCCAACGCCGTCAAGTTCGTCGCCCCGGGCCTCCCCGCGCGCGTGCACATCCGGGCCGAGGCGGTCGCGGGCGAAGTCCGGCTCTGGATCGAGGACAACGGCATTGGCATCGACCCGCGCGATCACGGCCGCATCTGGAAGATCTTCACCCAGGTCGGCCGGGCCAAGGACTATCCGGGCACCGGCATCGGGCTCGCGATCGTGCGCAAGGCGGTCGAGCGGATGAACGGCACCATCGGCGTCGAGTCCGCCCTGGGCTCCGGCAGCAAATTCTGGTTCCGCCTCCGTCAGGAATAATCCCATGCCCGCCATCACCTCGCAGACCATCCTCCTCGTCGAAGACGAGGAGAACGACATTCTCTTCATGCGCATGGCCCTGCAGAAAGTCGGCATCGCGGGCGGGCTCCGCGTGGCCGAGGATGGCGAGCAGGCCCTCGACTACCTCGCCGGCCGCGGCGCCTACGCCGATCGCACGCAGCACCCGCTGCCGGCGCTCGTCCTGCTCGATCTGAAGCTCCCGCGCGTCATGGGCATGGATGTGTTGAAATGGATCCGGGCCCGGCCCGAGTTCGACATGATGGTCGTCATCATGCTCACGGCGTCGCAGCAGCGCTTCGACATCGGCCAGGCGAGCGCCCTCCACGCCAACTCCTATCTCGTGAAGCCGTCCAACCCGCTCGACCTGGCCGAGATTGCGGATCTGCTGAAGCGCTACTGGCTGCGGCTCCACCAGCCGACCGCCGCGGGCGCGACACTGGCCCAGCCCGCCAACGAAAGCTGAACGACGGGTGAGAGACCGGGCGAAAACACCCGTCGCCGGCCAAAATCGTCGCAGTGTGCGACAATTCTCCAAGGCCCGAAGTTTATGACCGCGGATTACGCCGATTACGCGGATACAAACAAGGAGCTCAGGTGGTTTGGATTTCATCCGTGATATCCGTGCAATCCGTGGTTCAACTGTTTTGTGGTTTGTTGATTTGGTTGCGGCTGTGCCGCGCTGGGAAATATCCGGGTTCGGCGGCGTTCGTTTCGGATTCCGCCTGAAGGCGGGACGGCGAACCCAATTTTCGCGCGTGTCTCGCGCCTGCCCGCCCTTCGGTCGCCGCCGCCGCGAGCCGCGCGCCCGGCGCACCCGGGAATTCCCCCATGGGGAATTCGTAATTCTCATCCTTTGACTGTGCCGTCCCGCCGGAGGACAACGTAGGTCCGCTCCCTCTGTCCTCGCGTTCACAGCGCGTTCCTGGTCGCCGCGGATTCCATGTCCCGCACCACGCCGCGCCCGGCCGTTTCCCCGGCCCCACCAGCCGCCACCGAGTTCCCCCTCGTGCCGGGAATCCCGCGCGCCGCCGCGGTGGCGCTCCGCCCGGAAGGCGGCGCATGAGCGCCGAGCCGCCGTCCGAGCTCGTCGCAAGCCTGCTCGACGACTTTTACGCCGAGTGCGACGAGCATCTCTCGAATCTGCGCGCGGAGCTCGCGCGGCTCGAGGCCTCGCTCGCCCGGTCCGAGGCGAACCCGATCGCGCTCGAGAGCCTCTTCCGCAGCGTCCACACCCTCAAGGGCAACGCCGCCATCGTCGGGCTCGCCGCCGCCGAGGAGCTGGCCCACGCCACCGAGGGATTGCTCCGCAGCCTCACGCGACGCGAATCCGAACTCACGCCGGAGGCCCTCGATCTCATCGCGCAGGCCGGCCACCGGCTCGAGCAAATCGTCTCCACCTTCCGCCTGAAGCAGCCGATGCCGGACGCCACCGCGCTGCTCGCGCGGCTGCAACCTTACAACCGCCTGCCGCCCACCGGCCCCGGCGACGCGGCCGCCCCCGCCGCGGAGCCGCCGGCGCCGGAACTCGTGGTGCCGCCCGGCGTGACGGTCTGGCGCGCGACCTTCTCGCCCTCGGCCGGGCGTGACGCGCGCGGCGTCCATCTCAAGTCCGTGCGGGCCCGGCTCGCGGCGCTCGGGGAGATCCTGCGGGCGGTGCCGTCGATTCAGCCCGGCGGCACGATGACGTTCGATTTCACGCTGGCCCTGCGCGAGGCCCCGGCCGGGCTGGCGGCCCTCGCCGCCGACGGCATCGAGCTCCAGCCGGCGCCGGCCGGCGACGCCGCCCCCGAGGGCGATGGCGTTCACTCGGGCATGTTCATCGCCCCCTCGCACATCGTGCGCGTCGATCTGGGCCGCCTCGACGATCTGATGCGGATCGCGGGCGAGATGGTGATCCAGCGCTCGCGGCTCGAGGAGCGGATCTCGAAGCTCGCCGGCGACTGCACCCCGCTCCAGGAGGTGAACCTCGCCTTCGCCCGCTCGCTGCGCGAGCTGCGCCAGGCCATCACGCGCGTCCGGCTCGTGCCGATCGCGGAGATCTTCTCGCGGCTGCCGTTCGTGACACGCGAGCTCAGCCGTGAATCCGGCAAAAAACTACAGCTCCTGCTCGAGGGCCAGGACACCGAGGTCGACAAGTATCTGGTCGAGCGCCTGAAGGAGCCCCTCCTCCACCTCGTGCGCAACGCCGTCAGCCACGGCCTCGAGTCGGCGGCGGAGCGCGCCGCCGCCGGAAAACCCGGCGAGGCGACGCTGCTCCTCCGCGCCTCCGCGCTCGGCGACACCGTCGTGATCGAGATCCGGGACGACGGCCGCGGCATCGACACCGCCCGCATCCAGCGGCGCGCCCTCGCGCTCGGCCTCCCCGTGCCGGAGCCGCTCGACGGCGCCGCCGTGCGCGTGATCGACCAGACCCAGCTGCCGTTCCGGTTCGC
>CAZENI010000009.1:0-45016 GCA_964513055.1 uncultured Opitutus sp. | reverse complement strand
CCGGCTCCACGCCGCCGAGGCGCGCGTGGCGGACCTGAAAAAGGGCTCGCGGCCGTCCGAACTCGCCGCGCTCGAGGCCCGCCTCGCCCAGGCCCGCTCCGCCGCCGATCTCTCGCAGCGCGAGCTGGAACGCCAGGCCGCGCTCTTCCAGAGCGGCGCGCTCGCCGCCAGCGACCTGGATCGCGCGCGTCTCACCCACGAGCGCAACACCCGCCTCGTCGACGAAACGACCGCCCAGCTCGCCACCGCGCGGCTCGGCGCGCGCACCGACGCCATCGCCGCCGCCGAGGCCGACGTCGCGGCCGCCCGCGCCGCCCGGGAACGCACCGACTGGGCCGTGGCGCAGAAGGCCCAGGTCGCACCGCGCGCCGCCCTCGTCTACGACACCCTCTTCCGCGAGGGCGAGTTCGTCCCCGCCGGCGCCGCGATCGTCACCCTCCTCCCGCCGGAGCATCTCAAGGTGCGTTTCTTCGTGCCCGAGGCGGAGTTCGCGACCTTGAAGGCCGGCGACCGCCTGCGCGTCGCGATCACCGGCCGGACGCCCCTCGACGCCACGGTCGCCTACTTGTCACCGCGCCCCGAATACACGCCGCCCGTCCTCTACAACCGCGACAACCGGGCCAAGCTCGTGTTCATGGTCGAGGCCGCCCTCGCGCCCGCGGCCGCCCGCGACTTGAATCCAGGCCAGCCGGTGGATGTCACGCGGATTCCCTGAAGTGAGACAGGATTAACAGGATTCACAGGACTAGAAAAACCGCGCCGCCGCCCAATCCTGTGAATCCCGTTAATTCTGTCCAAGAACGAGGAACCGCCGATCTCGCCATCGACGTCTCCGGCATCACGAAACGCTTTGGCGACAAGACGGTGGTCAACGCGATCGATCTCCAGGTCCGCCGCGGGGAGATCTACGGCTTCCTCGGGCCGAACGGCTCGGGCAAGACGACGTTCATCCGCATGCTCTGCGGACTGCTCACGCCCGACGCCGGCCGCGGCACCTGCCTCGGCTACGACGTCCGCACGCAGCAGGCCGAGATCAAGCGGCACGTCGGCTACATGACGCAGCGTTTCAGCTACTACGAGGACCTGAGCATCCGCGAGAACCTCGATTTCATCGCGCGGATCTACGACGTCCCGGATCGCGCCGGCGCCGTGGCGCGAAGCCTCGAGCGCCTCGGCCTCGCCAACCGCAGCCACCAGCTCGCCGGCCAGCTCTCGGGCGGCTGGAAGCAGCGCCTCGCGCTCGCCGCCTGCCTGATCCACGCGCCGCAACTGCTGCTCCTCGACGAACCCACCGCCGGCGTCGATCCGAAGGCGCGGCGCGAATTTTGGGACGAGATCCACCGGCTCGCGGGCGAGGGCCTGACCGTGCTGATCACGACGCACTACATGGATGAGGCCGAGCGCTGCCACCGGCTCGCCTACCTCGCCTACGGCAATCTGATGACGCGCGGCACCGTCGCCGATGTGATCGCCGCCGCGGACCTCACCACGTGGAGGGTGAGCGGCCCGCGCCTGCGCGCGATCGCGGACGCGCTGCGCGGGCGTGACGGCGTGGAGCAGGTCGTGGCGTTTGGGAACACGCTGCACGTGAGCGGCCGCGACGCCGCCCGGCTCGATGCGGCGATCACCGCCGTGCGCGACACGGCGCACCAGTGGACGCGGATCAACGCGAGCCTCGAAGATGTGTTCATCGGGCTGATGGACGAGGCGAAGGACAACTTCTCGTGAGCCGCTTCACCCTGCATCGCCTCTGGGCCATCGTGCTGAAGGAGTTCATCCAGATGCGGCGCGACCGCGTGACCTTCGGCATGATGGTGGGGATTCCACTGCTGCAGCTCACGCTCTTCGGCTACGCGATCAACTCGGACCCGCGGCACCTGCCGACGGCGCTGCGCATCGCCGATCACGGTCCGTTCGCGCGCACGCTCGTCGCGGCGCTGCGGCAGAGCGATTATTTCCAGGTCGTGCGCGAGGCCCCGACCGAGGCCGAAGCGGCGCGGCTGCTCCAGGTGGGCGAGGTGCAGTTCGTAATCAACATCCCGGAGGATTTCTCGCGCCGGCTCCTGCGCGGCGAGCGACCCACCGTGCTGGTCGAGGCCGACGCGACCGATCCTGCCGCCACTGGTCCGGCCATCGCCGCCGCACGCGTGCTGGCCAACTCCGTCTTCGATCGCGATCTCAACGGCCCGCTCGCGCGCCTGCGCGGCAAGCCGGGTCCGGTGGATTTCCAGATCCACGCGCACTACAATCCGGAGAACATCACGCAGTATAACGTCGTGCCCGGCCTGATGGGCGTGGTCCTCACGATGACGATGGTGGTCATCACCGCGCTGGCCATCACGCGCGAGCGCGAGCGCGGCACAATGGAGAATCTGCTCGCGACACCGGTGCGGCCCTTCGAGGTGATGGTGGGCAAGATCATCCCCTACATCGTGGTCGGCTACGTGCAGGTGACGCTCATCCTTCTCGCCGCGCACTTCCTGTTTCAGGTGCCGATGATCGGCAGCCTGCCGCTGGTCTACGGGGTGTCGTTCCTGTTCATCGCCGCCAACCTCGCGGTCGGGATCACGTTCTCGACGCTGGCGAAGAACCAGCTCCAGGCCGTGCAGATGGCGTTCTTCTTCTTCCTGCCGTCGATCCTGCTCTCCGGTTTCATGTTTCCGTTTCGCGGCATGCCGGAGTGGGCGCAGTGGCTCGGATCGTGCCTGCCGTTGACGCACTTCCTGCGCATCGTGCGCGGGATCCTGCTGAAAGGCAGCGGACCGATCGAGATCGCCCCGGAGCTCTGGCCGCTGCTCGCGTTCCTCGTCGTCGCGATGGCCGTCGGCGTGAAACGCTACCGGCAGACGCTGGATTGAGATGGCACGCGCGCCGCGACGAATCGCGGAGGGCGGAAAGACTACCGGCGATCCGGATGCGGCCGCGCGACGAAGAGGGCGGGCGGAGTCGTGCGGCGCTGGGACGCCTTCCACTGCTGCGCGAGGGCCGAGCGGACAACGCCGGGGGTGTCGGCGGCAAGAAGGGCACCGCGGGTCGAGCGCTCGAAGGCGTCGTCGATGCCGTTGTCGTTGGCGTCGTCGTAGAGCGGGTTTTCGTCGGAAAGAATCAGGCCGACCACCCAGGCGCCTTCGACGCCCGCTTTCACGGTGAACTGGCGGTTGTCGCTTCGCGCGGCGAGAAGAGGGAGGTTGTCGGCGATGATCCGGCTGCCGGAAAAGAGATCCCAGACACCATTCGCGGGATCGAGGCGGACGGTGAGGGTCGGCGGGGTGGCGAAACTCTTGCCGTCGTAGCGGGCGGTGCCCAAGTGGATGTTGAGCGAGCGCCACTGTGGCGCACCCGTCGCCGAGTCGTCGAACATCAGTTGGAGGCTGCCGGGAATGGGGCTGGCGGTGAGGCCGAGGCGTGCACCGCCGATTTCGATGACCGTGCTCTGGGAGCAATAGACGTGGAACGAGACGAACGTTACTTCCTGCCGGGAACCGCGCAGCGGACGCGACCACTCCGTGCCGGCCTCAAGTTCGAGGACGTCGACCTCGTCTTTCCTGCTCTTAATTGCGCCGACGACACCAGCGTGCGAGAGGGGATCGACGGCGAACTTGGAGGCGGAGAGCTTGGCCGCCTCGCCCGGTTTGGGGTCGTCTTTGAGGCGCAGGAGGCCGAGGGGGGCGGACGGCCTCGCGGCGGGGTTGGTGGGTTGGGCGCCAATGACTGACGCCGCAAAGGTCAACAGCACGAAAACCGAGACGGAAATTTTGAGAAGATACGATCTCATGATGGAAGACTTGGGAGCTGGTGGGCTGGCGATCGGCGACTGCCAAGACGTCGCGTCCTTGTTTATCATGTCTTGTTTAGCGGCTTGGTGGGTCTAGCGGACTCTTCTCCGCCAAGCTACTGGCCGTGGGCGTTGGCTTTGAGATTTACAGTCACGGGTCCAAGGAAATCGGTGGCGGGTAGACTTGCGTTTGCTGGTGAGGCGGTGGTTCATCTGCGCGAACGCAGAATCAATACAGCGACCGCGATAAGCCCGATTACGAGCAGTCCTAGCTTCCAGGATACAATCCAGCCTGTCTCGGTCGGAGCTTGCGGACCAGGTTTATTCGGCGACCCCGTCGGCCTAGGGGGATCGGCTGCGGCTTGTGTTGTGCGTGTCGCCGCCGCAGCCGGCGGTTCGACCGCCTTCCGAATTTCCGGGGCCGCGCCTTCGCCTCGAACCAAGCTCTCGAAAACGGCCAGAACGGCCTCTGGTGTTCGCGCCCCAGCCAAGGCGGTCTGCGCGGCGACGATTTCCGGGGTCTTCGGCGCAAGCTGGCGCAACGCTCCCACGATCCCCATTTCCGCCAATTTGTCCGACCGGCGCGCCAAATAGCACTCTCCCAACCATCGTAGCCCTTGCCTGCTGATATCGTTGTAGTCGAGCAACGGCGCGGATTGGCCCGCAGCTTTCAAGATTTCGACCGCCATCTGCCGTAACGGAACGTAGAAAATATGTTCGCTGCCTCCCGGAGTCGCAGAGGACTGACGCCCGATCGCGAAGTAGTAGTCCGTCGTGGCAAGTTCCTGCACCTTGCCCAGCAACACGGCCTCTCCCGCACTGGTCGCCTGTAATTTCGTCAAAGAGATCCAACGGGGCAACGGGTCGCCTGATCCCAACATGGACAGCATCATTTCGGCGGAACGAGGATCTGCCTTGAGCCACGATTGCAGGCGGGGCGAACCACTGTCTGGCACCTGCTGCGGGTTCACGTCCCACGACATGAAGGACCGGGAAGCAGTGAGCACCGACATGGATAGACTGGATCGGTCGGTTGGACCTCGGCCACCACCGATGCCCCAAAAGTCGAACGACTCGAGCTGCTCCAACAGCCGTATCGCCTTGATGGGGTTTTTTTCGTATTCGATCGCGGCGATTTGGTTGATCAACTTTGGCACATCCTCCGGCGAATTGGCGCCAAATGCCGGCATCCAAAAGCTGAACATCACCAGGAAACGAACTATTGCGCGGAGAGTCATTGCTCGGTTTTGCTGTTCTTGCCGGGATTTGACCAGTCGCTCGAATTCGCGCTTCCGTTCACCCACAATTGATCGAGTCCATACGGGGGCGTTTGCGTGCGCATGTTGATGTCCTCTGCATCTCGGATCAGGAAGCCGGCTCCACCGCCATTGTAACCGATGGTGTCGGGGTAGGTATGTTGCTTCGTTGGATCGTAGGGCCGACCGGGCATATAGTTCGCTTCCTGGCTGTCGCGAATGTGGTCACCTTCCGGAGCGTCCTTGTCCTGGTTAGAATCGTAAACTCCACCCGGCCAGAAGGCCGGCAACTGGGTGTGATGCTTCGCCTCGTGTGCGGTCGCCCACGCAAAAGTGTCGATGCCGACCGGCGAGCCCCAGGCCGGTATCCCAAGGCTGGGGGCATCGTTGCTGATATAGAGTTTCCGATCGGAAAGGAAATTATAGAAGGAGCGTTGTCCGTTGTTATACACCGTCGCGTAACCGTTGGTGCGATTGGCGGGCGTTTGCATCCAATAGTGATACCAATTCGGACTATTGGGCTGACCGCCAGGGTGATTCCCGATGAATTTTGGAAAGAATACCTCGAAAGGCTGATCCACGACGGGCAGGCCCGCAAACAAAAGACGGGCAATCTTTGGACCGAAGGCGGAGTTATTCGTGGGCAATCCGGTGAAGGTTATCTTCGCTTCGAGGATGTCGCCGGTGAACGTGGGCTGGCCTTCCGGATTTGCGGCGTCCCAACTGGGCGTCGAGTCACCCACCGCGGTAACGAGAAACTTGTAGCGCGCCTTGTCGGCGGCCGAGGCGGCGCCCGCACCCGGAACAAGCGCCTTCAACTTTATCGTAAGGATGCCCGGGTTGCCGCTAGAAAAGGTAAATTCGTTCGCTCCATCCGGAATGTTGGCAGGATCGCTGCCAGCCTCAATGGCAGCACTCACGGGATTGCCGGCTGGGGTGACAAACGTGGGCAGCGGCGGCAGCACCGTAAGCCGGATATACACGATATTCGCCGGTGCCGGGTTCGAGTTGGGGGGAGATTCGGGCCTGCCGCGGGTGTCGGAAGTGGTGGCGATGTCGTAGACGCCGGGCGGACGGTTCCCGAGCAGGATGTTGCGGATATCGCCCCAAGCGCCCGGAGTCGGCTGACCGCCCGGGGGCAGGACCTGGCCGCGGATGTCGTCACTGCCGAGATCGAGACCGAGCAGGCGACCTAGCGCATCGACGGCGTTGTCGATTAGGGCACCGGTTCCGCCGGGGACGGACAGGCCGATGGCGCCGGAGCTGCTGACCGTCACCGACGTCCCGCCGGGGATCGAGAGCGTCGTGCCACCAGCGCCCGTGCTGATGCTCGCGCCACCCGGACCGGAGATACTCACATTACCATTGCTCGCCGCGCCGATCACGTAGCCACCGGGTAGCGTGGCGGAGCCGTTGACGGTGCCGTTGCTGTCGATGGTCACGGTTCCCGTGCCCGGCGCCTTGATCGTCGCCGAACCGTTGCCCGCGGTGATTTGGATGTTGCCCGGCAGCACGACGGTGCCCGTGACTCCGCCCGTGCCCGCACGTAGAGCGACATCGCCGATGCCGGGAAGGTTGATTTGAACACCAGCCGGCGGGCGCGCGAGGCGGGACAGCACCGTGGGGAAGGTGTCGTAGGAAGATTCGAGCCACGGTCCGCCGGGAGACCACTCCTGAAGGCTGCCGGCAATCCCGAGGAGATTGAGGAGGGCGGCATCGGCGATCGAACGATAGATCTTGCTGCCGTCAGCCCGCGTCAACTCGCGGGCGAGCACGTGGTCGTAGTCCGGATTGGTCGAAAACTGGAAAACGGGCGTGACCTGTGCGAGTTGGATGGTAACGACCTGCTCAGAATAAACGGGGACGTATCCGCCGGGCACCGGGATACTAAACGCGGTGGATTCACCCGGGTGATAGAAGAGGTGGCTGGTTTCGTCAAAAATGTATCCGGGAAAATAGATGAAATCGACCTGCCAGTCGTAGTAGGTGAACTCGCGCGGCTGCTCGGGAAGGGGGAAGTAGCTGAAGGTGTCGGAACCGTTCGGGATGATTTCATCCGGGAGCCCGTCGCCGTTGACATCCGCCCGTTGCGCCGAGGTCGGCGCAGTCGGCTGCCCGGAAAGCGTGGTGACGCTGAGCGGCGGACTCCAGGCCGTGACCTTCCCGTTCGCGGGATCGCGCGCGCGAACGGCGATTGGGTAGGTGGTGCTGGCCACAAGACCCTCGATGAGCTTGGCGTTAACCGTGATGCCACTGGCGTGAACCGTGGCACCGTCGTCAATCGAAACGTCGTAAACGACGGCAGTGACATCCGTTGCCGGCTCCCATCTCACACCGACCTTGTTGGCATCAATAAGCACCCGGCTGAGCGCCGGACCGGTGGGAGGAAACTCAGGCGGGAGGGTATCGCGGTTCGCGAAGATCGCGGTAAAACTCCCGGCGAGATAGTTGGGATCGCCGGGATAGTGGCCGGTGACGACCAAATCTCCATCGTGCATGATAAGCCCGTAGTGACTCGTCGGCGGGAAGGAGGGATAGGATTGATTGTTCCTCGCAGGCAGGACGGCCGAAAAAGTCGCCGCGCCGGCATTGGTGGGCCCCGGCACATGTTCGGGAGCATTCGCCGGACGAGATAGTCTCAAGCCGCTCGGGCTTGAGGCACCGCGCAGCATGTCGGCCGTCACGGGAAAAAACGGCAAGTTCTCGGCGATTTGCCCCGCAAACACCGCCAGCGGCTGCGCGCGGTCGATGGTGACCATGAGCGCAAGCGGCGCGCTCGTGCCCAGCGCATTGGTGGCGGTGAGCGTAACCGTGAAGGCCCCGGTTACTACAGGCACTCCGGTAACCGCACCGGACGCAGAGTCGAGTGTGAGCCAAGACGGGAGACCGGTGGCAGCGTAGCTCGTCGGAGTGTTGCTCGCAGCAATCTGGTAGCTGAACGCGGTGCCGAACGGACCGGACACGACTGCTGGACTTGTAATCGCCGGGACTGCCGGAGGAGTGCCGCCCCCGCCGCCTCCACCACCTGGCGCAACTCCCGTGCCCGGCACCGTTTGGTTGAAAGTGCCGGTTTCGGTGTAGGTCGAGCTCCGCGTTTGGCCGGCTTCGTTGCTTTCCACAATCTGGCGGCTCCGCGTCGCCGTGCGCTGTTGCGCGCACGGATTCGGCGCGACCACCGTGCTTGAGTCGGGGCTCCATTCGGAGTAGCCGCCCCAATCGCCCACCGGCTCATCCGACACGACCGTCCAGACCCACGGGCCAACCCAGTGTCCAGGAACAGTCACGGGCTCGGTCCAGTAGCCCTCGGAGAAGGTCCAGCCGAAATAGCCGTCCAACCAGTAGGGTGCCACCCACTCAGGGGGCGTCGTCACCGTGACATACTCGCCGTCGACCCACACGGATTCCCAGTGGGCCGGCACCGTGACGTCTTCATAGTAGCCGTCGACCCATTGGTCTTCCCAAGATTCGTCGACCCACGTGGAGTCGTTATAGCCCTCGACCCAAGTCGACGTCTCGAACCCCTCCACCCAAGTGGAAGTCGCGTAGCCATCCACCCAGACGGTCGACCACGAGCCCTCGTTCCAGTTGCCCTCCTCGTCCCAATAGCCGTCGGTCCACTGGTCTTCGTAGTAGCCGTCGGTCCACGTCTCCTCCCAGTGGCCGTCGGTCCATTGGGTGTCCCAGTAGCCGTCAACCCATTGGTTGTTCCAGTAGCCCTCGACCAGCACGGAGTGCCAGTAGCCCTCGACCCACTGCTGCGTGGTTTCCTCGGGAACCCATTGCCCCTCCTCTTCCCAATGTCCCTCCACCCAGACCGTATCCTGATATTCGGGAGTCCAATAGCCGACCGTCATATGACCCTCGACCCAGCCGTAGGTCCACGTCGGTGCGGCGACCCAGGTCGCCGGAATGGTCTGGGCTGGCACCCACTCGGCGGCCGCCACGTTCGGGCCGAGCAACAACGCTGGTAACGCCGCCACCAGCCAGGCGAGCCGCCGGCCAAGCCAGCGCCAGAACGAGAAACCGAAACGGGAAGTCGCTACTGTCATAGGCGTGGGCGTAAATTCGATGAACCCGGAGGATTTCACCGTCTGGGCTGAAGCGTTGAAGTGACTCAATTGTCCGCGCGTCCCGGTGAACGGCGGAAGGGGAGGAACCGAGAGAGAGGTGCGGCCTATTTCTTCTTGCGGGCAGGAGTTGGCGCGCCCGGCGCACCGTCGGGCAGCGGCCGCTGCACCGACCAAGGCTTCACCTGGCGCTGCTTCTGATCCTCCTGCCACTGCCGCGCGAGTGCCACGCGGCCCGCGGCCTGCGGCGGCAGGAGAGCCCCGCCACGCCTTCCCTTTTCAAAATCGTCGTCGATCCCGTTCGCATTCTCATCCTCGAACAGCGGATTCTCATCGGCGCTCGCGAGCCCATTCACCCGCGCGCCGGACGTGCCGGCATGCAGGGAGAACTGGTTGGGCGCGCCCTTCGGCAGCGCCGCCAACGGTCGATCCGTGAGCACCAGCCGGTTGGCGACATAGAGATCCCAAACCCCTTCGCGCCGATCCAGGCGCAGCGTCAGGACGGGCAGCGCCGCCATCGGTGCGCCTCCATACATCTCGATTCTCACCGGTCCGCCGAAATTGATCCAGGCGACGCCGGTCGCGGAGGTATGGCTGGCCTGGAGCTGGGCATAACCGGGAGTATTTCCGGCGCGGATCCTGATCCTGGCCCCCGCGACATCGAAGATCGTCCCCTCGCTCCCATAGGCGAAAAACGACACGAACGTCGTGTCCTTCGGGCCACCGCGGAGTGGACGCGACCAGCTCTTTCCGCCGTCCACGGCGAGCCAACTGAGGTTTCCACTCGAGGCCGAACGCGCGTGGGGATTCGCCCCGGGCGCAAGTTCGTCCACCGTCGCCTTGGCCCCGGCCAGGGCTAGGGCATCGTGGGGATTGCCGCGCGCCTTGAGGCGCGGCAGCTCGAACTTCGCCGCCGCACGGTCGTTCGCGACTGCTGCCGCACGGGCGATACCCGCCGCAGCGACAATGGCCAGGCACGCCAGCACGATTCTAGACGGAAACCAAAGCGGTGTTTTCATGGGGCAGGGAAATTCGCGCGGCGCAGGAAATGCGATCCGCCGTTTCGGGGGCCCCCAGCGCAGCCGCCCTCCCCGTTCTCAGGAAGACCGGACTCGCTGTAATTTTACGGCGAGTCCGATTCTACGCGGCTCGCAATTGAAAGCGCATCCGCCCGTCGCCCGCCAGCGCGGTGGCCTCCGGATAGGCCGCACGAAGTTCTACCGAAGGAGCGAGCGGGCGCTGGCTCCGGGTGTAGTAGGCGGAGAGCAACAGACCGAATCCGACGCGGATCGAACCGGTTGGGGTGATGCGCACGAAACCGTGCCGCATCGCCAAGACCGGAAGCTCCGCCTGATGGTGCGCGCCGAGCTTGCCATACAGCCGGGCGATCGTCGATTCGACGGACCTCGTTTTCATCCCAAGGAGGATGCCGGTCGCCGTGGCGTCGCGCCCTTCGCCCATGAGGGAGAGCACCAGCCGCTCCGTCGGCGTCAACAACCGCAGGCGACGCTGCCCGAGGCCAACGTCGGCGAAGATGCGATCGAGGGACGGACTCCAATAGCGCCCACCCTCCGCCACCGCGCGCAACGCGGCGGCAATACTCTCCGGGGTGTCGTCGACCAAGTCGCACATTCCGCCGATCGGCAGGCCACGCAGAGCCTCGAGCAGCCAGGGCTCGCGATGCCGGGTCACGACCAAACTACGCCGCACGGCAGCCGGCCCCACAGTCACCGTCCACAGCAAATCAAGTGGATCGCCATCCGCCGCCTCCATCCCCGTCACGAAGAGGTCGGGCACTCCGGCGCCGAGCGCCGCTTTCGCCTCGGTCAACGTCCGCACCAGAATGCAATTCGCGCCGGGATACATGGACAGGAGGCACTGGCGTAGCGTCGCCGCTGCGCCGCGATCGAACTTTAGGATCAGAACGGAAAGCGGTGCTGGGGCTGCGGCTGGAGCCGGGGTGCTCATAAAGACTGCCTCCACGCGGCCATGGGGGAACGTGCACCAGCTTGGAAACTCACGCGTCGCTCGCGAAAAGTTCCCTTCCAGCCGGCGACGGTCAAGCAAGGGACAGGGCCGGGCCGGAGATCCCGACCACAGCGGGTGATTTTGCGGCGGGTGCGAATCACGGCCGCGAAACTGCGGAAGGTCAGTCGTGCGCCAATCTCACGAACTACCGGATTTCCGGTAGCGCCAAGCCTCGCAAGTGGACCGGCAGGCAGTCCGCCGATCGAGACCAAGCAAATCGCCCCGGAGCTCTGGCCGCTGCTCGCGTTCCTCGTCGTCGCGATGGCCGTCGGCGTGAAACGCTACCGGCAGACGCTGGATTAGTTTTTCCCGGACGCCGGCGGAGCCGGATCGCGGCCGCCGAGCCTGGCCGCCGCCGCTCCCCCGAACTCGATCGTCTGCGTGGGAAACGCGAACGACAGCCCGCGCGCCTCCACCGCCCGCATGAACGCGAGATTGATCCGCTGTTTCAGCCGCAGGCTCTTCTGGAAATCGGGATCCAGCGTCTCGTAGGCGATCCAGACATCGAGCGACGACGCGCTGAAGTCCCGGAAGAAGACCATCACCGAAGTCGCATCCACCTCCTTTTCCGCCGTGATGACCCGCCGGAACTCCTCGACGACCGCCTCCAACTGCGCGGGCGTGGTCGCGTAGGTCAGGCCGATCACCTGCTCGAAGCGGCGCTTGATGAAGCGCGAGTTGTTGATGATCGGTTCCGACGCCGTGAGCTTGTTCGGAATGATGACGAGATTCTTGCCGGGCGGCCGCAGTTTGGTGGAACGCAGGCCGATGTCCTCGACGACGCCCTCGTTGGCGCCGATCTTGACCGCCTCGCCGATTTTGAACGGCTGATCGATCGCGATCACGATCGAGCCGAACAGGTTCGCGATCGTGTCCTGCGCGGCGAGGGCGAAGGCAAGGCTCCCGATCCCGAGACCGGCAAGCAGGGCCTTCACGTCGTAGCCGAAGCTCTGGATCACCATCAGCGTGCCGACGATTGCGAACACCACCATCAGCGTCTTCCGGATCCACGGCATGAACGCCGCGATGCCCATGCCGCGCTCCAGCGCGACCTCGTGCGCGTGATCGAGCACGGCGGCGAACGCGTTCCACAGGCCCCAGAAGACCACCAGCGAGAACGCGACCGTCGAGGCGTAGCCGAGATAGCGATCCGAGGCCAGCGACAGCTTCAGCACGCTGAACGCGGCGAAGATGCCCACGAGCATGATGAAGGTCGCGACCGGGCCCTCCAGCGCGGGAAACAACTTGTCGTCGAGCGTCGTGGTCGTCCTCGCCGCCAGCTTCTTCAGGCCGCGAAAGAGGATGTTCGTCACCACGCGCCGCAGCACGAACGCGCCGACGAGCAGCACCGTCGCGATCACGTAGTGCGTGATGGTGTTGCCGCTGCTGCGGACATCGAAGGCCTCGAGGATGATGTCCACGAGATGCTCGAGGAAACCGGGCGTGTGCGCCGGTTTCGCCACGACCGCGGCGGCGGCCGCGGCGGTCGTGAGATTCTGCGCGTCGGTCGCCGTGCTCGCACTCGCATTCGCGCCACCCGCCTCCGGTGCATCTGCCGCGCCGAGGCCCGGCCCGCCGCCGAGCGCGATCCAGACACTGAGGAGCAGGACGAAAATTCGCTTCATACGCCGCGGGAATCGCGCGGGGTTCAGAGCTTCGCCGAATCGGTTTCCGCGCCGATCGGCGCCATCTTCCGCCGCCGCGACCAGCCGTAGAAAAAGATGCCGAGCACGAGCACCGCCTCGACGCCATAGCGCAGCCAGTTGTAGGCCTTCATCGCCGGCGACGCCACGTCGGGGGCGGGCAGCACGGTGCTGGCGCCGACGACGTTGCCCCACCACGGCATGAGATTCGCCGCGACAATCGTGTCGGTCAGAATCATCTCGCCGCCGACTTTGCCGAGAATCGCCGCGCCGATGAAGATGATGATCTGATACCGCGCCATCAGCTTCGAGATGAGATTACTGCCGAACACCACCAGCGGGATGCTGAGCGCGAGCCCGAAGAGGATCAGCGAGAGATTGCCGCGGGCGGCGCCGCCGACCGCCATCACGTTGTCGAGCGACATCGTGATGTCCGCCACGATGATCATCCACACCGCCTGCCAGATGCCCTGCGCCCCCTGCTTGCCGGAGTCGTGCTCCGCCTCGCCCTGCCGCAGCAGCTTGAAGGCAATCCAAAGGATCAGGATGCCGCCGATGAGCTTGAGAAACGGAATCGCCAGCAGTTGCGTCGTGACCGCGGTCAACGCCGCGCGCAACCCGACCGCCGCGCCGGCCCCGAGGATGATGCCCATCTTCTTCTGCTTCGGCGGAAGATTGCGCACCGCGAGCGCGATGACGACCGCGTTGTCACCCGCCAGCACGATGTCGATCCACACGATGTAGAAGATGGCGACAAACCACTCCCAGGATGTCTGCGGTTGGGTGACGAGAGCGGCGGCAAGTGTCATGGCGTGGGGCATGGACTGCATTTTGGCCCCTCCGTCGCGTCAACGGCAAAGGCCGGCCGTCATTCTAGAAAACGCGCGGCCCACTCCGCGCGCGGCAACGGACGCGGGCGCCACGGACCGAACAACCGGTAACGCCAGCGCCCGACCACCCGGTAACCCGCATCGCGCACAATCGCCGGAAAGATCGCCAGCAGCGCGGCCAGCATCCCCGCGCCCTGGCTGCCGGTCGCCCGCAGCGCGGCAATCACGCCGGTCGTGCGCACGTGGTGCTCGGGATGCTCCCGGCGGCTCCAGTCGGGGACGAAGATGAGCGTGTCGAAGTCGACCGTCGGGAGGCCGTGGGCGCGCAGATACTCCTGCGCGCTCTTCCCCTGAAGCGGCGCGAAACACAGCCGCCCCGCGCGATCAAGCCGCAGGAGCAGGCGCACGATGCGATTGCACAGGCCGCACTCGCCGTCGAAAAACAACACCGGCCCCACGCCGGCCGTGGACGCAGCCGCGCCGGGAGTGGCGGCGGAGGCGGACGGCGGCGTCATGGTGTTACCGTCGACGCGGGCGCCCGCCCGCGCAAAATAAAACGCCGGGCACCCACGGCGGGCACCCGGCGGTTCGGACTGAAGGCGGACTTCAGCGTCGTCGCGATCAACTCACCGCGATCTTGCGCGGCTTCACGGCCTCGTGCTTGGGCAGGGAGACGCGCAGCACGCCCTCGCGCAACTCCGCCGCCACCTTGTCGGCGTCGACCGCGTTGTCGTGGCTGAGCACGAGTTCGAACGGAGCGTCCGCGGTCTCGCGATGCAGCGCGGCCCAGCCGTCGGGCTGCTTCCACTGCCGGCGGCCGACGATCCGCACCTGCGCCTCCTCGGCGGTGATCTCGAGGCCCTCCTTGGCGACGCCGGGGAGATAGACGGTCACGCCCCAGGCATCGGCGGTTTCCTTGATTTCGTAGGCCGGTTTCACCGTCGGGCCGAGATCGGCCGGGCGGTTTTCATCGCGCGCCGCCGGCGTGCGAGTGAGCGACGGAATGAGTGTATTGAGCAAAGACATGGTATCTCGGAGTTGAGTTTTCTTGGTTAAGGGGAGCCGGGTGGGAGTGGCTGGGTTACTTGACCGCCACGGCGATTTTCTTCGGCTGCACGACTTCGCGCTTCGGCAGCGTGACGGTGAGGACGCCATGCTCGAAGGCGGCACTGACCTTGTCGGACTGCACCTCTTCGGCGATGTTGACGGACCGGCTGAACGAGAACGACTCCTCGGGCTTGCCCTCCGTGGCGGGCGTCTTGCGGGACGCCGCGATCGTCAGGACGCCGTCGGTCAGTTCAACGTTGATGTCGTCGCGATTCAGGCCGGGGAGCTCGGCGCGGACGTAGGTGTTGGCCTTGTCCTCGTAGAGATCGACCGGGAAACGTGACGGTGAGGGCGAGCCGCTGACGTCAGCGATCGCCGTCTCAAACAAGCGGTCGATTTCGGTCTCCAAACCCGACCACGGCGAACGCTGAAAGCCGAACGCCGGCGTAACGGAACGAAACGAAGGATAGGAATAACGAATGAGTCTCATGGTGATGTGTTCTCCAGATTGGCTGGATGGTTGTGTCCCTCATTTGCACACGGCGGACCAAGTGCCGTCGTCGCGGCAAAACCCGCTCCGTCGCGCGGTTGCGATCCCACCCCGGTGCTGCATTGGGAAAAACCGTCGCGCTCCAGGTGCGCCATGCCGGGCAAAATCGTCGCGCCTCACGTTGCGGTGCCGTGAACGCTCGGTTTCGCAGCAAACGCTCCGCTTTGTCGGATACGCTCCGTGATGACAGCGCCGGATACGCTTTGTTAAGCGATTCGTTGGCATCAGTCATTTTGGGGGCTCCTACGGCGTGTCAGGCAATGGCCTTTCACTGGGAGAGCTCATTACGGCCGCCAACCGGCCGGCATCCGCATCCCGAAGACGATTCCAGTTATTGTTACCGCTGTGGGTGCAATCTTCTAGCACCCGCTCCAACCCTCAAATCCACTTGGTCCCACGGATCGAGAATGAACTTTTGACCAGCTGGTTCCTCCGGATGGTCGCACGCCATGGTCTCCCTTTAAGTTCCTTTCTCCAGATCTATTGCGAGCCACTCGGCGGATTGTGGGGTGCGCCCGCAGATACGGGAAATCTGAAATTCTTATACCACCTTGGGGCAGCGGATCCGGCGGAAGAAGAGTCATTAGTTGCGAATCATACCCTGTTAGTTTGCCAACCTCCGTTCTTCAGCGAGGCAGAATGGCAAATCTTCCTACGACGGCCCGGTCGGTCGCTGAAAGCGCGACCCAAAAACAGCCCAAGCGTTAAGGTATGCTCCAGTTGTTGGCAAAAGAATGCAGCCAGAGGGATTCACGTGTGGGACCGGGACTCGCAGGTTCCATACTTGAGGTAGCAGCACTGGTATTCTTCAGCCCACCAATGAACACTCCCATTACCCTGTCGCCATCAAACGCGGTGATGACACCACCTTCGGCTCGAATGATGCGCGAGGCACAGTGTAGATAATGGCCGTAAACTCCGCCATCAGCTCCAAGTATCTCTCAGCGGACTGATCGTCCTCCGCTGCCGCCAACCGAAGCGTGAGGTTAAGCTGGAAGTAGACGTGAATCCCGGTGGCAACCGTGTCGATCGCCCATCGGTGCTGCGGCGCATGGTCGTCTCCATAACCGGGCACCAAGATCCTTCCGGTAGCGCGAGCGGCCTGACGAGGGGCGAAAATCGTTGTTCGGTTTTCGTTTTGGCTACCACTTACGAGCGATGACGACGCCTCAGGAATCCGCTCGTGAGGCTGCGGAGGTCAGCCCCGCGGCCGAATGGAACGACGACGGCGAGCTGTTGCGGCGTTTTGTGACTGATCGCGAGGAAGCGGCGTTTCGCGAACTCGTGCGACGGCATCTCGACTTTGTTTATTCGGCGGCCCGGCGCCGGCTCGGTGGCGACGCGCACAGTGCGGCGGATATTGCCCAGCAAGTATTCACCGCGCTCGCCCGGCACGCGGCGAGACTTCCCCCCAAGGTCCTGCTGCCGGCATGGCTCTACGGCACGACGCGCCGACTCTCCGCAAATTTCGTGCGCGCCGAGCACAGTCGCCGCGCTCGCGAGCAGGCCGCCCATCTCATGAACGAAATCAACGCGCCGGTTTCCTCCGCCTGCGAATGGGAGCGCCTCCGCCCGTTGCTCGACACCGTGATCGACGATCTTTGCGAACGGGATCGTGGCGCCATCGTGCTGCGCTACTTTGCGCAACGGTCGTTTGCGGACATCGGCGCGCAGCTGCACGTGACGGAGGATGCCGCCCGAATGCGGGTGGAGCGGGCGTTGGAAAAGATGCGCGCCGCTTTGGCCCGCCGGGGCGTGGTCTCCACGTCCTCCGCGCTCGGGGGCCTGCTCACCCATCACGCAGTGACGGCGGCGCCTGCCGGCATGGTGGTCACAGTTGCCAGCCTCGCACTGCAAAGTGGACCGGCGGTGTTCAGTTTTTTTGCTTTTATGACCTCAACCAAATTCATCGTCGGCGCAGCCGCCGCCATCATGATCGCCGGCGCGACCGGACTTGTCTGGCCGACCTCGCGTGCCGCCTCTTCGCTGACAGACCGCGATGCCCCGGCCGTCGCTCCTGCCTCTCCAACGATCATCGCGCAGTCAGCTTCGGCCGTGGTCCGGTCGCCCGCCGAACGCATCGAGTTCAGTGGACCGGTGACCGTGGAAACGCTGACGGCGGCCGAGTCGAAGCGCAATGAGCTCCCGACTGGCGCGCGGCTCGTCGCTGCGGTCACGCAACGACGCGTGGAAAAGCTCGACACCTTGGTCGGCCTTTCGCCGGAGCAGAAGGCGCGCGTGGCGGACGTCTTTATGCGAGAACATACGGTCCTCGAGACTTTCTCGCCGGAGGAGCGCGGAACGAAGGGAATGGATGCGCGCCGCACGTCCCGCCGCGAAGTGCGCGATGCGCTGACGGCAGAGCAGCAACAAAAGTATGACATCAGTCCGCAATCGCTCGGCGGCGGCCTGGCCGTTGACCCCGCCAGCATGGTGTCCCGGCTTGATCAGACGGTGAAGCTGACCACCGAGCAGAAGAAGAAAGCGGAGGAAATCCTTTGGGACGACGTGATGAATCAAATGGCCGCGCTCCCGGCGAGCGAGCAGCTGAGAGGTTTTCTGTGGCGCGATGCGGTGCGCGACCGCCTCCGCGCGATTCTTACCCGCGAACAGCTGACCACATTCGATACGACTCCGCCTTACCGGAAAAATCGCTGAGCGGTTTCGCAGGCGCGTCGAGATCTGTCAGGAATGGCCGGCTTGGGCGCGGGCAGTTGCCAAAACAGGTATGCTAGCCGGCTGCCACATCTTGACTGCCGGAACATGCAATAGCGTTGCCGGTTTGTTGGATAGGTATTGCCGAGCGTTCACGGCACCGCACTCACGTCCCGAGGGGTGGCCTCCCGGCCAAATCCGGCCGCCAGGTCAATTCACGCGCGCACCCTGCCAATTAACGAGCAGGCACGCAGCGCGAAATGGCGTCATGCTGCACCATGCGCTTTTCATTCTCCCGCGCCGTGTGGCCATTGCTGCTTGCCCTTGCGGCGCTCGGTCCGGCCTTCGCGGGCATTCCCACCGCCGGTCTGACCGGACACTGGCGGTTCGAGTCGCTCCGCGACCACCAAGTCCCTGACCTCTCTCCGATCGGCAATCTCCTGCGCCTGGAAGGCGGGAGCCTGCAGGCGGAGGTCGGCTCTGCGAAAAGCCTCCTCTGCGATGGATTCGAAGTGGGTGGCCGGGTCGACGAGCGCACGCCGCTGACGTTCAAGGACGGCCTGACCCTCGCCGTGTGGGTCTGGCCGATGCGATCCCGCGGCTATGAACCGTTGTTCAGTCGGCCCAATCCCAACCCCTCGTGGACGACGCCGTTGACGGGACTTTATCTCTCCGAGGCCCGCCCCGTCTTCGGCGTCCTCAGCGCCAGGAAGAAATTCCTCCTCGAAGGTCCGGTCCTGCCCCTGCGCACCTGGTCACTGATCGTGGTGACGGCCGACACGCGCGGGGCCACGCTCTGGGTGAACGGCCTGAAGGCGGCCGAAGCCAGCCAGCCGCTGACGTTCCCCGCGCCCGCCGATCTGCCGTGGTTCGTCGGCCGCTCCGCGACGCAGTTTTTCCGCGGGCGTCTGGGGGAGGCCCTGATTTGGAACCGCGCATTGACCCCGGAAGAGGTCTCCGCGCTGCGCACCACAACCGCGACGCGTTACAGCGGATCGGATACGGCGCAAAGGAAGCCGGAATCCGTCTGGGGCGACCGCTTCGTCGACGTGGCTTCGCCCGGGACGAACCCGACCGGCGAAAACTGGCGGACGCGCCCCACCCGCACGCTGGCGGGCCTGAACGGTTTCGGTTCCCCCACGCCGCCCGCGACCGATCGCTGGGGCGGGCGCACCGATCGTCCGGCCCGGCGCGCGACCGGCTTCTTCCGCACCGAGCTGATCGACGACCGCTGGTGGCTGATCACGCCGGAGGGACACCTCTACTGGAATGTGGGGGTGAATTCAGTCCGTCCGCCCCGCACCGCCGACGCGGCGGCGGTCTCAAGCTTTGCGGTCACGGCCACGCGCAACCTGCGCGAGCTGGGGTTCAACGGTCTGGGCAACGGCAGCAGCACTACGCTGCAAACGATTCCGAATCCGCTGCCGTGGAGCATCCGGCTGAACTTCATCTCCAGCTTCGCCCAGAAACACCAACAGACGTATGCAACGAGTGGACACACGGGCTTTACCGAACAGTGCTTCCCGGTCTTCCACCCGGATTTTCCGGCCTGGGCGCGCCAGCATGCGGCCACCCTGGCGGCCACCGTCGATGATCCGGCGGCGATCGGGATTTTCACCGACAACGAGCTGCAATGCCCCGTTGACCTGCTGGACCGCCATCTGCGCCTGCCCGACACCGATCCCTACCTGCGCCACGGACGGGCCGCCGCGCTCGCCTGGCTGGCGGCGGAAGGCCGGCCGGCCGATCCCGCACAACTCACCCTGAAAGACCGCTATCGGTTCATCGCGCACGTCTTCGCCACCTACACCCGCATCGTGCACGAGGCCATCCGCGCCGTGGACCGCAACCACCTGATCCTGGGGCCGCGCTGCAACGTCCACCGCGGCCAGTTCGACAATCCCTGGTTCTGGCCGGCCATCGCCCCGTGGATCGACGTGGTCGCGGTCAACTACTACGCGCTCTGGGGCCCGCAGCGGGCGGAAATCCAGGAATGGAGCGATGCGATGAAGCGGCCGATCCTGCTGACGGAATGGTATTCAAAAGCTCTGGACGCTCCCAAGCTCGCCAACGCGAAGGGCGCCGGCTGGCTCGTGCGCACGCAGTCGGACCGCGCCCGCTACTACCAGCATTTCGTGCTCGCCGCCTGCGAGACGCCGGCGCTCGTCGGGTTTCACTATTTCAAATATCTCGATGACGGCTCCGATTCGGTCGCGCTCGATTCCGCGGGCGGCGCCAACAAGGGCCTCTACCAGGCCGACGGCACGCGGTGGATCGAACTGCAGGACGCCGCGCGGGCCGTGAATCAGGTGGCCTACCCGCTGATCGATTTCTTCACCGCCCGGGACCGCCAAAATCCCCCGGCGCGTTGAAGCCATGACCGGAAGACGCGCCGCGTGCTTCCGGAAGTCGGCCGCAGTTCCCGGCAGAGAACGAAGCGCGGCCAGGGAATGATTCAGCGGCCCGCCAGCCGCGGCTGGGCACCTCGCCATCCCGCCCGCCACTGCGTCAGCAGTGTTTCCACCAGCGCGGCGTTGGCCGGGACCTTGGCGATGTTCGTGTTTTCCTGCGGGTCAGTGCGGTGATCGTAGAGCTCGATCGCATCGACCTTCGAGTGGTCGTCGCGCCCGACCCAGACGGTGAGACGATAACGGTCCGTGCGCATCGAATAACCCATCAGCGCACCGCTGGCGGATTTTCCGGCGTTCCGCGGATACTGGCTGAAGGCCGCCTGTTTCCACGGCTGTTGTGGATTCTCGAGGAGGGGCTTGAAGCTCACGCCTTCGAGATGGCCCGGCAGGGGCAGGCCGGAGAGTTCGGCGAGCGTCGGATAGACGTCGACGAACTCGACGATGGCGTTGGTCCTCGCTCCGGCGTTCTTCATGCCGGGAACGGAAAGCAGCAGCGCGACGTTGGTGTCGTTCTCGACCGTGCTGTGTTTGCACCACGCGTCGTGCTCGCCGAGCTTCCAGCCGTGATCGCCCCAGAGGATCACGATCGTGTTCTTGCGGAGATCGAGTCGGTCGAGTTCGTCGAGCACCTTGCCGACCTGCGCGTCCATGTAACTGATCGCGGCGTAGTAGCCGTGCTTGAGCTGGCGCGCGAGATCGTCGGGAATCGAGCCTTCGGGAATGTCCTTGTAGTTGCGCAACTCGCCGCCGGGCAGGATGGAATAATCGGGCGCGTCCTTCGGCCGGAACCTGTTCGGCGCGAGCTGAATCCTGGCGGGGTCGTAAAGATCCCAGTATTTTTTCGGCGCGATGAACGGCAGATGCGGCTTCACGAAGCCGACCGCCAGAAAGAAGGGCTCCGATTTTCTGCTGATGTCACGGAGCGTGGAGACAGCCAGCTCGGCCACTCTTCCGTCCTGAAACGTAGTGTCGGGCACGTCGGCTCCCTCGAAGGCCGGGCCGCGCGAGTTCTTCACTTTCTCTTTCTTCTTCTTCGCGCCCTTTTGCTGAGGCTCGTCCTCCGGATCGGTGCCCGGCCCCTTATTGAAGGCGAGATTCTCGGGCCGCGCGTAGGTGGCCGCCTTCGGCGTCTGCCACGGCACGGACCACGAGCGGGGATCGTCGAGGCTCCCATGGTAAATCTTGCCCATGCCCTGGACGAAATAGCCGTTGTTCTTGAAATGCTGCGGCAGCGTGACGACATCCGGCAGCGCGTCGCGGAAATGCGTGACGAGATCCCAGACCTTCGTGGTGTCGGGCCGCGTGCCCGTCAACAGACTGGAGCGCGTCGGCGAGCAGACCGCCTGCTGGCAATACGCGCGGTTGAACGTCATGCCCGCTTTTGCGATGCGATCGAGATTCGGGCTCTTGATGTGCGCGGCGCCGTAAGCGCCGAACTCAGGCCGCAAATCATCGACGGCGATGAACAGGATGTTCGGCCGCCCGGCTGACTGGGCCGCCGAAGTCGCGGTGATGACCAGGGCCGTAATGAGAGATCGGAGACAATACATGGGCGAGGGGATCACTTCGTCGTGGTGCCATCGGCCTTTTTCTTCTTTTCCGCTTTCTCCCGGCCGTTTCTGGCGTGGCGTCCGCTGCCGTCGCCCTGGTCGACGATTCCACCGCCCGGATTTAACCGATCGAGGGCGGCCTGCAGACGTTGGCGCGCGGCGACCGCCGCGGCGCCCGTCGAACCGGCCGGAACGAGCTTCTCTTCCCACGGCGCGCCACTCATCTCGAACAGTTCGCCGGCCTGGTTGAGCTTCCAACCGGTCTCGCGCACATACCAGTTCCTCGCGAGTTGGACGAAAGCCCAGTCGCGCGGCTTGCCTTTCTCTCCGCGGAACTGCGGCGCAAGGCTGCGGCCGTCGATGACCGTATTCGCGGGAAGCTTCGCGCCCGCCAGTTCGGCAAACGTCGGGAAGAAATCCGTGGAGTCGACCATATCGGCGGAGACCTTCCCGGGCGGGGTCTTGCCCGGCCAGTTCACGATCATCGGCACCAACGCCCCGCCTTCGAGCATCGAGCCCTTTTCACCGGAGAGCCGTCGGCCGTTCACGGTCGAGCGATCCGCATAGCCGCCGCCGGTGCCATTGTCGCCGAAAAACACGACCAGCGTGTTTTCGCGCAGCTTCAGTCGCTCCAACTCGGCGATCAGCCTGCCCACCAGCTTGTCCATGTAGGCGATGTTGTCGGCATAGAGATCCTTGCTGTCGGGGGCGCTGTCGGGCGTGGGCAGGATCTCTCCGTGGATGTGGGACAGCGAATAATAGAGATAGAAGGGATCACTGCGGTGGCGGGTGACGAAGTCGACGGCGCGCTGGTGCATCACATCGGGCAGGTATTCCTTGTCGCGCAGCGGGACGCTCTTGCCGTTGAGGAGGTAGCTCCGGCCCTTGTCCTGCGTATTCCAATACACGCCGCTGCCCTGGAACTTGAGGTGCTCGTCGAAGCCAAATTCGCCCGGACCCAGCGGCAACTGGCCCCACTTCCCAATCATCGCGGTCGCGTAGCCGGCGGGCTTCAGGACTTTCGGCATCATCGTCTCGGCCGACTGCTTGATCTCACCCGTGGCGTCCTGATTCGTCGCGCCGGTGCGAAACGCATAGCGCCCGGTCAGGATGGCCGCACGCGAAGGCCCGCACAGCGGCACCGTGTAGGCATTCGCATAGCGGGTGCCGCCGCGCGCGAGCGCGTCGATGTTCGGCGTCCGGATGATCGGGTCCGCACCGTAGCAGCCGATGTTTCCGATGCCGAGATCGTCGGCGAGGATGAAGACGATGTTCGGCTTTTCCGCCGCCCGCTCGGCGGCGTGGCCGGCGGCGGCGAGGGCGAGGAGGCCGGCGAGCGCCGGGAGGAGGCGGAGAGAGGGCATGAGGAAGCGCGCTAGAATTTAACCGTGAGTGTGAGGTCGTATTGCGGCGGCATCACGTAGGAGTAGCTGTAGACATTCGCCCCGTTCGCCAGGGTGACGAAGCCGGTCTTGCGAATGCCGCTGTTCTCGAGGTCGAGGAGATTCTTTACGCCCGCGCGGAGCCGCACCTGCTGGCCCCAGATTTTCTGATCGCGCATGAGGTAGGCATTCACGAGGTGCGTGGTGCCGCCCATCATTTCCTGGTTGTTCGGCACGCCAAAGAGATAGTTGTCGCGCCAGCTCCCGTTGACGCCGGCGCGCACGCCGCGCAACGGCTGCCACGACTCGCGCGCGAACGAATAGTCGATGACCCAGCTCGCCGACCACGGCGCGGCGCGGGCGCCCGCCGGCCTGGTGGAGATGTCGAGCGTGTCGAGCAGGAGCCTGGCGGTCGTGAGGACGGCGGGGCTCTCGTTGCCCCGCTTGACCGCCGCGTCGTAGTAGCCCCGGAACGACGCGAGGTCGGGCTGGTTCAACACGCGGGCGCGGCCGACGGTGAAGCGCAACTGCAGCGCCTTCGTCGGCCGCAGCATCAGGGTCAGATCCGCGCCGCGGGAGTTTTCGGTCGCGCTGTAGTTGCGGGCGGCGCTCGCCGTGCCGGGGGCGCTGAAGCGGTAGGCGGGATTCGTCGGCAGGACATCGTTCGGGTTCATCAGATCCTCGAGATCCGCAGCCGTGAGGTTGACGATGTTGTTGTAGGAGAGAGCAACGTTCTGCCGGTCGATGTCGAACACCCCGAGCGTGAAACCAGCGCGGCCGTCGAGCAGACTGCCCTTGAGCCCGATCTCCTTCGTCACTCCGGTGACGGGGCCGAAGCGCTGGTTCTCGAACGTGACGGCATCCTGAAACCGGAACGACTCCGAATAGACGCCGTAAACGTTGATGTCCTTGTTCACGGCCCAAGTGAGTCCGGCCGTGTAACTGGTGTTAGCCTGGTCCATGAACTTATTTTCCACATATTCGCCGGGCAGCGCGTCGCTGCGCTTCGGCGGCGCGATCGCCTCGCCGAACGGCCCGAAGAATCGCTTCGTCGAGTATTCCCACAGCCGGCTCTGGTCGCGCCGGAGGCCGACGAGCGATTGCAGGCGGCCGCCGAAATAGCGTCCGCTCGCGGACAGCGAGGCGGCGGCGGCGCGGCTCCAGTCGGTGTTCGCCGCGGGATCGTTGCCGCCGAGGTTCGCGATCATGCGCATGTCGACGGTGCTCGTGGCCGGGAGCGACTCCATCTTCAGGCGATCGTAGAGCGCCCGCGAGTAGAACGCCGGATCGTCGAGGTAAACGCGGAGGCGGCCGCGGTCGTTGGTCGTGACCGCGGGCGCGGTGCCGTTGACGATGGCCTTCACGTTGTAGGCCTGAAAGCGGTAGTTGTCCTTCGCGCTCTCGCGATACTCGGCCGTGGCCACGAAGAGCTGCGGCATCCACGTGACCTTGTCCCACTGATACGCGGCGGAGGCCCGGAAGGCGTCCGTGTCGGTGCCGAAGCGCTTCCGATCCAGCGTGGTGTCCATGTAGGGCCGGCCGTTCACATCGAGCGCGATCGGCGCGTCGATGAACGAGCCGTCGTTGCGCTCCGACTGCTGGTTCTGGTGGTTGTAGGCCAGCTCGAGGCTCACCGGGCCCGCCTGCTGCTCAATCGTGATCGAATACGCGCCGAACGGCCGCGCCTGCAGATCGAACGAACCGCGGAGGTTGTATTCCTTGGGAAAGCCATTGACGCGCTTCGTGCCGACCACGACGCCGGCGGCGTTGCGCAACTGCACATCGAAGAACCCGCCCTCCATGAGCGAGGGCGTGCCGCCGGCCGCACCATTGGCACCGCCGCGATCGATCGCCGGCAGCGTCGACTGGAAGACATACGCGCCGTCCGACGTGAAGTAGGTGCCGGCGGCGTTGAACCCGCGGCCGCGCGCGGACTGTTCCTGCACGGTGACGCCGGCGAAGCCGCGCGTGTTGTCGAACTCGCCCCGCTCGACCTCGACGCGGATCGACGTGTGCCGGAATGGCTGCCACACCGCCGCGAGGGTCTCGCCCTCGAACTTGTAGGCGGAGGCGTCCTGAAAGGTCTTCTGCTGGCGGCGGACGGCGTTGAAGCGCAGCGCCACCGTGGAGGTGAGCTTGCGGTTCAGATCAATCTGGAAGCGGTAGGCGCCCTCGCTGGTGTATTGCGCCAGGGCCGTGCCGAAATTCCGCAGGAGCGGGCGCTTGGTGAACACGGAACCCTGGCCGCCGGGATCGACTTCGCCGAAGATGACGGAGTTGGAGCCCTTGCCGAAGTCGATCCGCTCGACGTTGTAGGTGTCGCTCGGGATGAACCAGCGGAAATAATTCCGGCTGACGTTGTTGTTCTGGCTCAGGCCGCGGAACGAGAAATCGCCGTCGAGGTTCTTGTCCTCCATCGGCGGCGCCGCGTAGACGTTGGCCACGAAACTGGCGACCTCGTCCGCCGTGAACAGCCCGAGATCATCCATGAAGTCGGACGTGATCGCGTCGATGTTCACCGGCACATCCTTCAGCGCCTGCTTGGTGCGCGTGGCCGAGAGCGTGTCGTTGGCCGACCAGCCAGTCTCGCGCTCGGTGGAAATGATGAACGGCGAGAGGGTGACCGCTTCCTCTTTCGCCGCAGCCGCCGTGGCCGGGCTGGCAGTCGCGGCCACGAGGGGGAGGAGGCCGCAGGCGAGGAACAAACGAACAACGCCGGTTTTGGGCGCGGCGCAGTCGCAACTCCACGGAGAGCGAGGGTGAGGTTTGGTCATGGGGTCGGTGCTCGGGACGGACGCAGTCGTCCGGCCCGGAAAGGGTTTGCCCGCAGAGCGTAGTCGATTGCCCCGGCGCCCGGTATCGGTCGTTTGTATGACCCCGCGGGCGCCGGACAGCGGGAGCGCGACTCGCCGCGCCTGGCTATTTCCGGTCGAGAAACTTCACGACCGCTTCCGTGCGCGACTGGACGTGGAGCTTTTCGTAGACCGCATGGATGTGCGTGCGCACCGTGCTCATGCTGATGCCCAGTTGGTCGGCGATTTCCTTGTAGAGAAATCCCTTGCTGAGCAGCCGGAGAATCTCGTTTTCCCGTTTGCTGAGCTGGCCCATTTCGCCCGGGACCTCGCGTGCGCCGTGGAAATGCGCGACCACCTTCCGGGCAATCTGCATCGACATCGGGGCGCCGCCGGCGTGGACGTGAGCGACTGCCTCGATGATTTCCGCGGCCGGCATCTTCTTCAGCAGGTAGCCATTCGCGCCCGCCTTCAACGAATCGAAAATGAGGTCACTCTCCTCATAAGTCGTGAGCATGAGGACGAGCATCTCGGGACACAAACGCTTCAACTGCCGCACGCACTCGATCCCGCTCATGCCGGGCAGGTTGATGTCCACCAGCGCCACCTGCGGCACCTCCGTCGGAATTCCCTTCAGCGCCGCTTCCCCCGTCGCATACGACCGCAGGCATTCGATGCCGGGCGCGCGTTGCAGCAGTTTGGTGAGGCTCTCCCGGGTGCCGTCATTGTCTTCCACGAGGGATACTTTGATGGTCATCGGTATTCGCGCGGCGGCTGCAGCGGGGAGAGGTTGAAGCCGGATGCGGCCACTACAACCGAACAAACATACGACCCCCTCACGTCGGGCGCCCGCCGATCGGAACCTTGAATTCCAGGCGCGTCCCGCCTCCCTCTGCTCGCTCAATCCCGAGCTCGCCCCCGACGGTTTCCATCCGCTGACGCATGTTGCGCAGGCCGTCGCCCTGGGAGAGTTCGGGCGAAATCCCCAAACCGACGCCGTCATCCTCCACCCTCACCCGCAGCCAGTTCGGCTCGCTCACGATCCGAAGGCTCACCGTGCGGGCCCGCGCGTGCCGCACGACGTTGGTCAGCGCCTCCTTCACGACCAGAAGCAAGTGGTGACGCACATCCGAGGTCACCCACACCTCGGGCGGATCGTCGGGCAGATCGACCACGCAACGAATTCCGGCGCTGCGCAGAAACTCCATCGCATGCTGGCCGAGGTAACTGATGACGTGGGGCAGCGTGTCGTTGCGGGGATTGATGGCCCACACGATTTCATCGAGCGATTTGAGCATCTGGCCGGTGGTGCTGGTGATCTGCCGCAGATTCTCCCCGGCGGGATCGGCGGGGCCCCGCTCCTCCACCGCAATTTCGCTCAGGAGCTTGACGTGCGCCAGGCCCCCGCCGAGTTCGTCGTGAATGTCGCGGGCGATCCGCGCGCGATCCTCGAACAGTGCGGCCTGCTGCTCGGCCCGGCGCAGTTTCCCGCGCAGTCGTTGAAACGAAAGAAAGCGCACGACCGCGACGACCAGCGCGGTGAAGACGCCGAGCATTCCGGCGCGAAACCACCACGTCTGCCAATAAAACGGGCTGACCACGATCGCCAGCGTGGCGCCGGTGTCGTTCCCTGCGGCCGTGTCGTGGCCGGCAATCACGTGGAACAGGTAATGGCCCGCCGGCAGCCGCGAATAGGTGGCCGCGCGCTCCTTGCCCGGCGCGGACCAGGTCTCGTCGAACCGATCGAGCTTGTAGCGAAACCGGACATTCTCCGGCGCGGAATAGCTCAACGCGGTGAAATCAATCACCAGCCGTCGGTGCGCCGGCGGCAATGACACGGTCTGGCGCGCGAGCGCGAGATCGACGGTGGCCGGGTCGCCTGCGCGCCGCAGCGGGAACCGGCTGCTCCAGAGCGCCACCGGCCGGTCATCGACCGTCACGCGCTCCAAGGTGACGGGCGGTGCCACCGCGCTGCCGCGGAGATTCTGCGGGCTCAACGCCAGCACGCCCAGACTGGTCGAGAACAGCACGCGCCCGTCACGTGTGGAACAGACCGCGGGCGCGTTGCCGTAATGGGGCTGCAGGTTGGGCAAGCCCTGCTCGTATCCATAAAGCGTCGACCGGAGTCCGGCTTGGCGGCCGTCGACCACGGCCAGCGCGTCCTCCAGCTCCACTCTGCAAAGCCCGTGGGGTCCGGCGAGCCACACGGCCCCGGAGCGATCGGAGGCAATCTGCCAGATCGCGTCATCGACGAGCCCCTCCGCCGAGGTCAGCCGGGCGTAGCGACCCTCCTTGAGGATGCCGACTCCCCGCTCGGCGTAACCGACCCACAGACTGCCATCCGGAGGGGCCTGGAGGCAGCGCACGGAAGTCGATACCGCGCCGGCGAGCGCAGGCTCAACCACGAGCTTGTCGCCCACGACCTTCAGCACCTGGCCGTCGGACGTTCCGATCCAGATGGTTCCCCGCGCATCCTGCACCAGGGCGCGAATATTGCGCGCCGTCTCCGGCACCGCATACCGGCGGACCACGCCGTCGCGCAACTGGCAGAGGCTTACCACCCCATTCGTGGTGAACCACACCGAGTTGTCCGCCGCGACCAGCACGGCGCGGACCGCATTGCTCGGCAGACCGTTGTCCTGATCCCAGGTGCGCACACGACCCGTGCGGCGATCGATCTCGCGCAACCCGTATCCCCGGGTCCCCACCCAAACCTTCGCCGCCCCGTCCGCCGCCACACACGCGGCCGCCCCGCCCCCGGCCGGCATGATGCTCCAGCTGGAGTCGTGGCCGCGCGCGAGCTGCCCGCTGTCCGCGACCACCCAGAACATCCCGTCCGGATCCTGGCACAGCGACACGACCGATTCGAAGGGCAGCCCCGCCTGGGTTCCGATCAGCTCCATCGCGCGCGGACGAAGCCGGTTCAGCCCTCCGCCGAAGGTCCCCGCCCAGAGGTTGCCCTCGCGATCCTCGAGCAGCGTGCCCACATGGCGATGCGACGTCTCGACGCTTTCGATGCGCTGGCCATCGTAGCGGAGCAGTCCATCCGACCCGGTTCCGATCCACAGGCCGCCCGCGGAATCTTCCAGCAGGGTGAGCGCGCGAGTGCCCGCGGGGAGCGCGATGCGCTCCACCGGCGGGGCGCCAGCGGCGATCCGATACACCCGCGATCCCGCGCACCCCCACAGCCCGCCCGCCCGCGCCGCGGCGATCGTGACGTCCCGGCTCTCGAGCCGGAATTTCTGCTCGAATTTCCCGTCGTGCAGCAGGCCCACCCGGCCATTCAGGGCGCACCAGACGCGGCCTTCGACATCGCGGGCCAACGAGGCCCGGCCGCCGCTTCCGACGCGGTCGGGAATCTCCACTTCCTGCAAGCGACTGCCGTTCACCAAGCCAATGTAGCCCCCGAAGGCCAGCCAGATGGCGCCCGCCCGATCTTCGGCGAACGCCGTGAACTGGGCGTTCGGAACTCCCTCGGCAACCGTAAATCGCTGCGCCCGGTCACGGCCGACCTTCAGCACCTCCTCCCGAAAGGCGCCCACCCAGAGGTTGTCCTGCGAGTCCGAATACATCGCGCGCACGCCGCTGCCGATGACCCCCGGGATGGCGGAAAGCTCAAATGACTCGAAGGCCGTTCCGTTGAAGCGAACCAATCCCCCGCGGGTCGCGACCCAGAGCGATCCCTCCGAGGTCTGGGTAATGCCCGTGATCCGATTGTCCGGCAGCCCGTCGTCTGCGCGCCAGACGCGGGCCCGCCAGGCCGGCGACGTCGGCGGCGCGCCGCTGGCCAGCGCGGCACCGACGAGGAGGACCGCCGCCATCAATCCCGCGCTCCGCCCGCTTCCCCGCCGGAATCGCTCGACCCAACACGCGACGACCCAGACGGGCCGAGTGCCGGACGCCCGCGCGGCGGGCCGGGGGCGCAGGAGCGGTTTGGGGTCATCGCGCATTCGTCGGGAGCCAAAATGCAGCGAACCGCGGACGCAAGGACCGCACCGGCCGGCGGTCACGCCGTTGCTCGAGCATAGTCATGCCCGTTTGGCGGCAGCCGCTGCACCGCCAGCACCGAGGGTAATTTCTCGCGCACGACCGGCGTTCCGTAGTGTGCTGGCCTCCCGCATGAGCTCCTTTGACTTCGACACCGTGCCGCCGCGCCTCGGCACCGATTCGCAGAAATGGCAGAAATACGCCGGCCGCGACGTGCTGCCGCTGTGGGTGGCGGACATGGATTTCAAGTCGCCGCCGGCCATCCTCGAGGCGTTGCACCGCCGCGTCGATCACGGCATTTTCGGCTATGCGCGGCCCGTGAAGGCGACGGTCGATGCGGTCGTCGACGCGATGGCGCGGCGCTACGGCTGGACGATCGATCCCGCCTGGATCGTGTGGCTGCCGGGCTTGGTCGTGGGGCTCAACGTCACCGCCCAGGCCTTCGCGCAGCCGGGCGAGGAAGTGCTCACGCTTTCGCCGGTGTATCCACCCTTCATGTCCGCGCCGAAGAACAGCGCGCGCGCCTCGGTGAGCGTGCCGTTCGTGCATGAGGCGAACGGCGGCGGCCGGTGGGCCATCGACTGGGACGCGCTCGAGCGCGCCGTCACGCCGAAGACGAAGCTCTTCTACCTCTGCAACCCGCACAACCCGCTCGCGCGCGTCTGGCGCCGCGAGGAACTCGTGCGGCTCGCCGATTTCTGCGAGCGCCACAACCTGGTCCTTTGCTCCGACGAGATTCACTGCGACCTCATCCTCGATCCGGCGCTGCCGCACATTCCGACGAGCGTGCTTTCCCCGGAGATCGCCGCGCGCACCATCACCCTGATGGCGCCGAGCAAGACCTACAACGTGCCGGGGCTCGGCACGTCGATCGCGATCATCCCCGACGCGATGCGCCGCGCGCGTTTCATCCGCGCCACCGCGGGCATCGTGGCCGAGGTGACCTGCCTCGGCTTCACCGCCTGCGAGGCGGCGTATCGCGACAGCGAGCCGTGGCGCCAGGCCCTGCTTTCGTATCTGCGCGGCAATCGCGACTACCTGCTCGAGACGATCGCGCGCGAGCTGCCGGGCGTGCGGGTCGAGGCGCCGGTCGAGGCGACGTATCTGTTGTGGATGAACGTCTCCGCGCTCGGCCTCGCCGATCCCATCGCACACTTCGAGCGCCACGGCGTCGGCCTGAGCGACGGCGCGTATTTCGGCGCCGCGAAAGGCACGCACGTGCGCCTGAACTTCGGCTGTCCCCGCGCAACCCTCGTCGAGGCGATGTGCCGGATGAAGGCGGCGCTGGCTTAAAGCGGGACCGGTTTTCCCAGCTGCAGTCCCCGGCGCACCGCCCCCAGCAGCACCGCGGGCGACAACGGCTTCGCAAGGCACTCCACTGCCGGCTCCAGCCGCAGCAGTTCATCAAATGCCCCGGAGCCCATCATCCCGCTGATCGCGATGACCGGGAGTCGGGGCCGCCGCTGCCGCAGCGCCTTCACCACTTCCGTGCCGACCTGATCGGGCAGCATCATGTCGGTGACGACGAGAGCGATCTCGGACGGACGGCGCGCGAACTCCGCGATCCCCGCCGCCCCGTCGCCCGCCGGGAAGACGCGGTAACCGGCGCGCTGCAGCAGGAGCTGCAGGGTGTCCCGGACGATCGGCTCGTCGTCGATCAACAGGATGCCTTCGCCGGCGCCGCGCGCCGCGGGCGGCTCCTCGCGGATGATGACCGGAGCGGGCTCCGGAATCGCAGGGAAGAACAGGTGGAACGTCGCGCCGCGCCCGGGCTCGCTCTCCACCTGCACGAAGCCGCCGTGGCTCTTCAGGATGCCGGCCACCATCGAAAGCCCGAGGCCCGTGCCCTTCCCCGCCGCCTTCGTCGTGAAGAACGGATCGAAGATCTTCTCGATGATCGCCGGCGGGATGCCGGTGCCGTTGTCCTCGACGGAAATGCGCACGTGCGGCCCGGGCCGCGTCCCCGGGTTCACGGCGGCCAGCGCGGGCTCGACGAGGAGGTTCCGCGTGGAAATCCGGATCCGGCCGCCGTGCGGCATCGCGTCGCGCGCGTTGATGCACAGGTTGATCATGACCTGCTTGAACTGCGTCGCGTCCGCCTGGATCGGCCAGGACAACTCGTCCGGCTGCTGGTCGAGCTCGATGCCGGCGGGGAGGGCCTGTCGCACCAGGGGGCCGAGATCCGCGAGCGCCGTCGCCGGTGCGATCCGCGTGCGCTTCGCGTCCGCCCCGCGCGCGAACGCCAGCAACTGCTGCACCAGCGCCGCGCCGTGCGTCGCGCTGGCCTTGGTCTTTTCGATCAACCGCTGATCCTCCTCGCTGGTCAGCTTCGTCGCCAGCAGTTCGATCGAGAGGATGATCGGCGTCAGCACGTTGTTGAGATCGTGTGCGACGCCCCCCGCCAGCGTGCCGATGCTCTCCATCCGCTGCGCGCGGAGCAACTGCGTCTCGAGTTTCTTGCGCTCGGTCACGTCGGTGTCGATCGCGAGGATCGAGCGCGGGCGCCCGTCGTTCTCCATGACGAGGCTCCACGTGCTTTCGACGATGACCGTCTCCCCCGCCCGCGTGCGCAGGCGGAAATCGCCGCGCCACTCGCCCGTCGCCAGCAGGTGGGCCCGCGCCGCCGCAAAGCGCGCGGGATCGAACCCGAGCCCGAGCTCATCGAGCCGGTGGCCGAACACCTCGCCCGCCTTCCAGCCGTAGAGCCGCTCCGCGCTGGCGTTCCAGTAGGCGATCCGGTGGTCCACATCCGTCGCCACGATCGCGTCGCGCGCCCGGTCGAGCAGCGAGGCCTGCTCGCGCAGGCGGGCGTCGGCCTCCCGCCGCGCCGTCACATCGCGCGACACCAGCAGCACGCTGGCGACCTGGCCCTGCGCATCGCGCACGACGCTCGCGGCGGACTCCAGTTGGCGCTCGGTCCCGTCCGCCAGCCGCAGGCGGAACTCGCCCGATTGCATCGCGCCGGTGGCGACCGCGCGATCGAACAGCTCGCGGGCGCGCGCCACATCCTCCGGATGCACCTCCCCGAACGCGTCGCTGCCCGGAGCCACCGCCCGTTCGCCGAGCATGTCGCGGTAGGCCGGGTTGGCGTAGATCCGGGTGCCCTTCAGATTCACCAGCGCGATCAGCTCCGCGACATTCTCCGTGATCTGGCGGAACTGCTCCTCGTTCTCGCGCAGCGCCGCTTCGGTCCGGCGCCGCCGCGCCGATTCGTCGATCAGCGCAAAGGCCTGCCGCATGGCGGGAATCAACCGCGTCGGCCGATCCTTGATCACATAGTCCGTCGCGCCGCGCTTCAGGGCCTCCACGGCCCGCTCCTCGCCAATCGTGCCCGAAAGGAAGATGAACGGCGTCTCCGGGAATCGCGCCCGCGCCAGCGACAGCGCCGCCAGCCCATCGAAGCCCGGCACCGTGTAGTCGGAGAGAATCAGGTCGAACTGGCCGTCCTCGAGAGCGGCGCGATACTCCGACCCGGACGCGACGTGGCGGATCTGGCAGTGCGGCCACTCCCGCCGGACCACCAGCGCGATTAGCTCCGCATCCGACGGTGAGTCCTCCAAGTGAAGCAGATGCATCGGGTCTGGTCGTGTTGAAGGCGTGGAAACTCAAGCAACGATGCAGCCGACCTAGCGACGCCGACGTCGTTGCCCTCCAATCATCGGCGCAGTTCTGCAAGTAAACAGCATAAACGACGGTCCGCCAATCGGGAAAGCCCGGGGCTCAAGGATGGGAGATTCTCCCGGGCACGTTCAGGCCTGCCGCCGACGGCGCCGCGCGGCGCTTGAAGAACGCCCGGACTCGCGGCATCCCTGCGCGGTGCGCCTCGGACCGTTCGAGCTTTCGTCCAACCTCTTCCTGTCACCACTGGCTGGTTACACCAACCTGCCGATGCGCCTCACCGTGCGCGAGCTGGGCGGCCTCGGCTGGGCCACGACGGATCTCGTCAACGCCCGCTCCCTCCTCGAGCGCAATCCCACCGCGCTCAAGCTCGTAGCCTCCTCGCCGCAGGACCGGCCGCTCGCCATCCAGCTCTTCGGCAGCGTGCCCGAGGAGATGCGCGACGCCGCCGTGATGTGCCAGGAACTCGGCGCCGAGTCGGTCGACATCAACATGGGCTGCCCCGTCAAGAAGGTCGTCAAGATCGGCGGTGGCTCCGCGATGATGACCGAGCTCGACAAGACCGCCGCCCTCGTGCGCGGCATGATCGCCGCCGTGAAGATCCCCGTTACCGCCAAGATGCGGCTCGGCTGGGACGACGACAACCTCACCGCGCCCGACCTCGCCCGCGTGCTGGAGGATGTCGGCGTGGCCGCGATCTTCGTGCACGGCCGCACGCGCGCGCAGGGTTTTTCCGGCACGGTCAATCTCGCCGGCATCCGCGCGGTCGTCGAAGCCGTGAAGTCGATTCCCGTGATCGGCAACGGCGACGTCACCACGCCCGAGTCCGCCAGGCACATGCTCGACGAGACGGGTTGCGCCGGTGTGAGCATCGGGCGCGGGGCGTTCTACGATCCGTGGATTTTCCGGCGGACGAGCCACCTGCTGCGCACGGGTGAGCTGCTGCCGGAGCCGGATTTCGGCGAGCGCCTGCGCGTGTTGCGCCGGCACTTCGAGCGCTACTGCGAGTTCTACGGCGAGGACCACGGCGCCCGGCTCTTTCGCAAGGTCGCGCCGTGGTATGCGAAACGCTTCGGTCCCTCGAAGCCCTTCAAGACGCGCATCATCACGATTCGCTCCCGCGCGGACTTCGACGCCGCGATCGTCGAGTATCTCGCATGGCGGAAACAGTTCTGCGACGACCGCGGCGAGCTGCTGGCGAAATACGCCCCGGGCCCGATGGTCGCGTCGTTCATGCGCGACCCGGACGATCCGGCGAGCGTCGCGCGCGACTCGATTCCGGTCCCCAAGGGACCGGTCGAGGTGTGGTGAACGCGCGCGCGCCCTACGGCTTCGCCGTCGGCCAGCGCGGCGGGTATTTCGGATACGGCGGGATCGCGTAGTCCTTCGGCGGGTTCTTCTTCAGCTCCGCCAGCACGATCTCGACCGCCTTCTCGAGCTGCGGATCGCGGCCCTGGCGGACGAGCTTCGGGTCGTTTTGGACCTCGACGTCGGGCGCGATGCCGACGTTCTCGACCTCCCACTTGCCGTTGAGATCGTAAAGCGCCATGCGGGGCGCCGTCACGGTGCCGCCGTCGATCAGGACGGGATAACCGCCGATGCCGACGAGCCCGCCCCAGGTGCGCATGCCGACGAGCGTGCCGGCGCCGGCCTTGCGGAAATACCACGGCAGCGCATCGCCGCCCGAGCCGGCAAATTCATTGATGATCATCGCCTTGGGCCCGAAGATCGCGGCGCCGGGCGAGTCGCTGACCGCGCCCTCGCGCGTCACGATGCGCGTGCGCAGCGGGCGGTTCAGGTAGTCGACGATGTAATCGGCGAGCGAGCCACCGCCGTTGAAGCGCTCGTCGACGACGGCGCCGAGCTTGCCGACCTGCGCGAAGTAGTAGCGGTTGAAGCTCGTGTAGCCGGGCGTCGAGGTGTCGGGCACGTAGACGTAGGCGAGCTTGCCGCCGCTGAGCTCATCGACCTTGCGGCGGTTGCCCTCGATCCAGGCGAGGTTGCGCAGCGACTGCTCGCTCGCGACCGGCACGACCGTCACGTCGCGCGCGCCGGTGCCGTCGGCATTCGGGCCGACGCGCAACACCGTCTGCCGCGACACCGTGCCCGCGAAGAAGCCGAAGAGCTCGTCGCTGGCGCGGAGTTCGCGGCCGTTGACGGCGAGGAGAAACTCGCCGGGCTTCACGTTGACGCCGGGCTGCGTGAGCGGGGCCTTGGCGGACGGATTCCAGTTCTCGCCGTCGAAGACGCGCGCGAACTGGTAGCGATCGCCGACGATCTTGTAGTCGGCACCGAGGAGGCCGACCTTGATTTCCTTCAGCTCGGGCTTGGCGCCGCCGGCCACATACATGTGCTGCACGCTGAGCTGGCCGAGCATCTCGGCGAAGAGGTAGTTGAGATCGGAGCGGCTCGCGATGCCGTCGAGGAAAGGCGCGTAGATGCGCTCGGCCTGCGCGAGGTCGATGCCGTGGAAATTCGCGTCGTAGAAGAAATCGCGCTCGATGCGCCAGATCTCGCGATACATCTGCTTCCACTCGGCGCGCGGCTCGACCCACAGCTCGAGCGAGTCGAGCTTGAGCGCGCCCTCGCCGGGTTTCGGAGCCTTGTCGGCGGCGCCGATGAACCAGCTCGTGCCGGCCTTCCAGAGCATCTTCTCGCCCTTCGCGGCGAGGTGAAACTCGTCGATGCCATCGAGGATCTTCTCCGTCTTGCGCGTCTTCAGATCGAAGCGCTGCAACGCCGACTTGTTGGCGCCTTCGCCCGTGCCGGCGAGCTGCGGGCCCTCGAGCACATAGATGATCCCTTCCTTGCCCGCCGTGAGCGGCCCGTAGTTTCGCTCGGGCAACGGCAGCGTGATGATGCGCTGGCTGAGGCCCTCGAAGTCGATCACGACCTTGACCGCCTTCTTGTCCTTGTCCTTCGCAGAATCGGCCGCGGGCTTGGCGTCGGCTTTCGCTTCGGACTTCGCGGCGGAATCGGCGGCGGGTTTCTCCGCGTCGGCGATCTTCGGATCGCTGTCGGGCTTCTTCGGCGTGTCCTTGGCGTCGTCCTTTTCCTCGTCGCTCTCGGGTGCGAGCGGCGACGGGAGATCCTTCGAAAGCACGGCGAGGTAGACGGCGCGCGTGGACGGCTGCCGCATGGAGCTCATGTTGAAGCCGACGGAGCCGAGGCCGAGATCGGTGCTCGCGGTGAAGTAAAGATATTTGCCGCTCTTGTCCCAGCCAGGCGAGCGGGCGTCACTCATGCCGTCGGTGATCTGCGTGACCTTCGCCGTCTCGAGCGAGTAGACGAAGACGGCGCGGTGGTTGTTCGGGAGCTGCTTGACGTAGGCGACCCACTTGCTGTCGGGCGCCCAGGTGATGGCCGGGCCGCGCGCCTGGAGATCGGTGTCGAACTTCACCGGCTGACTGGTGGCGAGATCGAGGAGCCAGAGATTGCCGCGCTTGTCGCTGTAGGCGATCTGCTTGCTGTCGGGCGACCAGCTCGGCGCGTAGAAAAAGGAGGGCGCCGGCCCGAGGTCGATTTTGCGCACGGTGCCGAGGCCGGTCTGATCGCGCAGGTGCAGCGCATATTCGCCGGACTCATCGGAGAAATACGCGATCGTCTTGCCGTCGGGCGACCACGACGGATCGCGATCGGCGGTGCCGGGGGTGCGGGTGAGATTCCGGATGTCGCCCTTCTCGGCGGGGACGGAAACGATCTCGCCGCGCGTCTCGAAGAGGGCGCGCGCGCCCGTCGGCGACACCGCGGCCTGCGAGAGCTGCCGCGCCGGGATCTTTTCGAGGTGCGGCCGCGTCTGCGGCAGATCGGCGGAGATGCGGACGGACACCGCGCGCACGCGGCTGGTCGCGAGATCAAAGAGGTGCAGCGAACCGAACTGTTCGTAGACGATCGCGCCCGGACCCGCGCCGGCGGCCTTCAGATCGAAGCCGTCATTCTTCACGAGCTGGGCCACGGCGCGCGTCTTCACGTCGTAGCTGAAGAGCGTGGTGGCGCCGGCGCGATCGGAGAGGAAGTAGAGTTTGTCCCCGACCCACATCGGGTTGAAGTCGTTGGAATTTTCCCGCGGGACGGGCGTGATCGACGAGTCGGCGAGCGACGCGATCCAGATCGGCGACGTCAGGCCGCCGCGATAGTTCTTGATCGCGATGTAGCTGTCGCCGGCGCCGCCGCGGCGGTTCCAGTGCGGCACGTAAGCGAGCTGCGCGGCGTCGGCGGAGTAGACGCCCTGCACGCCCATCGGGAGCGGGACCTCGGTGGGAAACCCGCCGCCGGCCGCCACCGTGAAGAGCTTCTCGAAACGCGAGTAGGTCTCGCGCGAGGAGCGGAACAGGACGCGCTTGCCGTCGGGCGTCCAGCCGATCGCCACATCGTTGCCCGGATGCGTGGTGAGCCGGCGCGGCTCGCCGCCGGCCGCGGGCACGACGTAAACATCCTGATTCGTGTCGAAGTTGCCCGTGAACGCCACGAGCGATCCATCCGGTGAATACAGCGGCCCGCTGGCCGTGCCCGGATCGCCGACCACGAGCCGCCGCGCCTCACCGCCGTCGCGCGGCACGGTCCAGAGGCTGCCGCCGTAGGCGAACGCGATGGAAGTCTGGCTGAGCGTGGGCGACTGCAGGAGCAGCGGCGGCGGGGTGGTCTGTGCCAGCGCGGCCGAAGCCGCGGCGAGGAGGAAGAGAAACGAGCGGACGGAAACACTCATGGTCGATGCGGAGGGAGGCGTTCTCGGGTGCCGGAATGGAACGCACGCAAGGGAAAACCCGGGGCCATGGAAACACAAAACGGGCCGTCTTGCGCCCCCGCGCCGCCGCGGTGAAGCTCCCGCCATGTCGCCCGTCAGCCACTTTTGGGAACTGATCCTCGGCACCGTCATCGCGCTGCTCCCGGTGATCAATCCGCTCGCGTCCGCGCCGACGTTTCTCGCCATCACCGAGGGTGACACGCGCGAGCGCCGGCTGCAGCAGCTCCGCATGGCGTGCATCTACATGGTGGCGATCCTGGTGTGCTTCCTCATCGGCGGGACGTTCATCATGGGCTTCTTCGGGATCTCGATCCCCGGCCTGCGGATCGCCGGCGGGCTGCTCGTCGCCGGCATCGGCTTCGGGATGCTGATGGGCCCGGCCCGCGCCGCGCCGGGCGATCCGCACGAGGCGGAGGCGCGCGCGAAGCGCGACGTGTCGTTTTCGCCGCTCGCGATGCCGATGCTGAGCGGCCCCGGCTCGATCGCCGTCACGATCGGCTTCACCTCGCTCGCGCGGCAGTGGCTCGACTACGTCGCCATCATCCTCGGCATCCTCGTCGTCGCCGTGATCAGCTACGTGACCCTGGCCCTGTCGGAGCGCGTCGTGCAGCTCGTCGGCGCCAACGGCATGAACGCACTCTCGAAAATCATGGGCTTCCTGATCCTCTGCATCGGCATCCAGTTTGTCGTCAACGGCGTCACCGATCCCGTGCTCATCCGCGGGATCCGCGACGCGCTGATGGTGAAGTGAACCCGCGTCCCGCCGCCGCGCTCACCGCATCGGCTGCTCGATCAGCACCTCGTGCGCGAGCCCGTCGGCGATCGCGGGCGTGAGCGGGCGCGCGGTCGACGCCGGCATCCGGAACTCGCACATCGCGAAGACCGGTTGCCGGAACCACTCGGGATGCCGGACGCGCGCGATGCGCGCGAAGAACAGATTCTCCTCCCCCGACATCGAGAAGCACACGATCAGCCGCTGCCGGCTGTAGCCCGGCAACGATCCCAGGTGGAGGAAGTATCCGACCGCGACATGCCGCTCCTTCGGCAGCTCGATCCGCTGCACCTCGCGGCCCCGCCGGCGATAAACCGCCTCGGCCGTGCCGGAATTGTAAAGGCGGAACGTGAGCTCCGCCATGTAGCTCTTCCCCGGCGGCAGCGCCGCCGCCAGCTTCCGCGAGAGATGCACCGTCGCGCGTTTGACCAGCGGCAGATAGGGCTGGATCGCGCGGAAGATCGCCCGCTCGAGGTGATCGTTGCTGCGCTTGATCCAGCGGCGGTCGCCGGTGTCCTCCGGCCCGGCGTTCTTCGGCGGCCGCGGCCGGTCGTTCTTCGGCGGCCGCGTCGCGAGCAGCACCACGTCACCAGGTTCCAGATACCGGGTGAACTCCGACCGCGGCAGGCCGTTCTGCTCGTAGGCGTGAAGAGCCGAGCCGTAGCGGTAGCCCTCATCGGTGAGCGCCGCCGTCAGCTCGGCAACGGCCGCGCCGTCGCGCACGTGGTGCAGCTTGGCTTCCTTGCCGTCGGGAGGATTCGAGTAGCGATAAGACCACACGCAGCCCTTGCCGCGGGCGATCGGAGTGGGTGACGCCGGGACTGCGGCGTCCTTGATCCGTCGGGGGGTTTTCATGAAGCAGAGAAGGACGTCCGAAGAGGATGCCGGCAGCCCGGCCGGCGACAGCTCCTTTTCGGGGCCGCCCGGAATTCAGGATGAATTCCGGTTGCCGCCGAAAATTCATCGTCGCCGAACGCAGCGTTCTTGTCGGTGAAAAAATTTGCTCCGCTTCCGCCATGGTCCCTGCCTCAACCCCTGGGCGTGCCTGGCACGTCCCTGTCAGTCTGACCGAGCGGCTCCGCGAATTCCTCGCGGCCGTCTCGTTTGTCTCGCTCCGCTTCGAAACGCACCTGACCGCGTGCGCCGGCCTCGCGGCGGTGCAGCGCGAGGAGTCGCGCACGTTTCCGCGCCACGGCCTCACGCTCGCGCCGTGGCCGGCGGAAACGACCGCGGCGCAGGCCGCGCTCGCCACTGGCGCCGTCGTGCCGCTCGACGGCCACTTCACGCTCGCGCTCGGCCCCGGCTGCACGCGGACGCTGCGCGTGCTCGCCGCGCTTCTTCCCGGCGAGCAGCCGATCCTGTTCCTCGACGTCGAGGGCTGCTTCCGCGGCCGGCCGTTCGTCTACGACACGCCTGAACTCGGCGCCGACGCGCTGGTGTTCGGGCTCGCGGTCGAGGCTGTGCTGCGCCACGGGCGCCTCCGCTCCGATCAGTGGATCTGGGGCGCGGACTGGGAGACGGCGCCGGCCCTGCTGCTCCTGCAGCCGCGCCATCTCTGCGCGCTGCACCTGCACAACATCTTCGATCGCTGGCTCGGCGATCTCCTGCCGCGCTTCACGCTGCCCGCCGGCGTCGCGGCGGCGCTGGAGCGCGACACCGTGCTCGCCGCCACGCTGCCGCGCGTCGAGGTCGTCGCCGGCGTGAACCGCGGCTTCTGCCGGGCGCTCACCCGCCACCCGATCTACACGCACGTGCTCGCGCCGCACCTGCAGCCCTGGCTCGGCGGCATCGTGCCGGTGGAGAACGCGAATTTCGGCGAACTCCCCGCCGCGCTCGTCGATCTGCACGTCGAGCTCGGCCTCGATCGCCACAAGGCCGGCATGGCCTACGCGAAGCGCGTCGCCACCACGCGGCGCGCGCTGCCGGCGGGTCTACCGAAAATCCCCTTCAGCAGCGCCCTCGTGCTCGTGATGGGCCGCCGCGCGGTGCAGAAGGGCTTCGACGTCGCCATCGCCGCCATCCGCGGCCTGCTCGCGGCCAACCCTCGGTTCTCCGGCTACTTCTTCTTCGCGACGCTGCCCGGCGACGGTCACAGCGATCGCCTGCTCGCGGAGATCCGCGCGTTGCACGCCGCGTTTCCGCGCTCCGTCGGCTGGAGCGACGGCCGGCTCGCCGGCTACGCGGAGCTCGCCGCCGCGGCCAATTTCATCCTCATGCCCTCGCTCTACGAGCCGCATGGCGGCTGCTTTTCCGGCACGGCGGTGCCCATCGCTTCCGGCGAGGGACCGGAAGCGCAGATTGCGGGTTGGCCGCTGCGCGGCGCCGCCGTTTCCCAGCGGCTCTGGCACGGCGAACGCGAGCCGTCCGGCTTCGCCGTGTCACCGCCGCTGCCGCGCGATCCGGCGGTCGCGGCCCGCCACCTGCGCGAACTGCTCGACGGCGCGCCGGTCGCCGGCAACCCGGTCTTCGGCGCGATGGTCGCGGAGTTCACGCACGCGATCGCCGCGGCGGTCGAGTTGTGGCGCGACGACCCGCCCGTTTTCGCCGGCCTGGTGCGCGAGGCGCTCGGCGCGCAGCAGGAGCGATCGTGGGCGATCAACTACGGCGGCATGTTCTCCCATGTCGCCGCGGCCCAGGCGCGCCGCGGACTTCAGTAACGCCGCGCGACGATCGCCCCCGACTTGTCCTTGAAGACGAGTTGCTTTCGCTCGGCGTCGACGCTGGCGAAGATGATGCCGAGATTGCCCTCCACGGTGTCACCGGCCCGCGCCAGGCGGCCGTTGATGAACGCGCGCGACGGCGAGCCCTGGAAGACTCCGCTGATCTTCGCGTTGGCGACGAAGGAGCGAAACTCCGGGCTGGCCTCGACGGCCGCCTCCACCTCGGTCGAGGCGGAGATGCCCTTGCCGATCGAGGTCATCGCGGTGGCGGACTTGGTGCCGGGCCGCGCCGCCGGATCGGTCGAGGTGGCCGGAGCGGCGGGCTTGTCGGCGAGATCCTCACCCCCGAGCGCACCATCGACCCGCGTCTGGCCGCTCGCGCGCCGGGCCGCGATGGCATCCTGGGCCTTGTTGATCGCGTTGGCTGGCGCGTGGGCCAGCGTGTTGAGCGTTTCGGAAGGTGTGGGCTGCGATGAAGCGACGGCCGGCGCGGTCGGGGCCTTGCCAGCGGCAGCGGCGGCAGGAGCGGGCGCGGGAGCCGGAGCCTTCTTCGCCACCGGAGGAGGCGGCGGGGGCGGAGGCGCCAGGAACTTCGTGTAGGCGAAAAAGCCACCACCACCCAGCACCAGCACCGCGGCCAGACCGCCGAGGGCCAGCACGAGCTTGCGCTTCCCGGCCGACTTGCCGACCGGGGCGGCCACCGGTTTCTCCGGCTCCTCCACTTCCGTCTTCACGCTGACGTGCGGGATCGGCGGCGTGGTCTTGCCGGACTTGGGTGGCGCGACCACCGGAAACGGGGGCGGCACCTTCGGCGGCGGCGCAGGGACGGGCGGCGGAACCGGCGGCGGACCGCCGGCCGCCGGAGCCGGTGGCGGCACGGGCGGTGGCGGCGGGGGCACGCCTCCCGCGGCCGGAGCGGCGGGCGGTGACACCTTGGGCTTGAGCTTGAACTTCCCGCCGTCGGCGGCCGGCGGTGGGGCCGCGGGCGCGGGCGGAGGCGCAGGCGGCGGAGCCGGAACGGAAGGCTCGGCGGCGCTCGGCGCTGGCGGGGACGAGGGCGGGCGAACGTTCAGCGCCACTGCCGGCCGGGCGGGCGGCGGGGGCACGGCCGGAGCGGCGGCGGTCGTTTCCGCTGCCGGTGCCGAGGCCGGGGCTGGAGTCACCGCGGGACCCAGCCGCGACTTCAACCGGATGACCGGAGCCCCGGTCGCGGCGGGTGCCGCCGCCGGCGGTGCGGGCGGCGAGGCGGACGCGGACGGCTCAGCCGCCACGGCCGGAGCCGGCGGGGCGGAGGCAAACACCGGCAGATCGGGCAGCTTCGGCAGCTCCGGAATGACCGAACCACCCGCGGTCTCACCCGCGGGGGCGGGAGCCGCCGGTTCCGCTGCCGCTGCCGCGGCAGGGGCTGCAGCCGCTGCCGCCGGGTCGGTCATCAAGCGAGGCTTGAAACGAATCTTGGGGGCCGCCGGCGGCTCAACGGCGGGAGCCGGAGGCGGCGGCGCGGCTGGAGGCGTCTCGGGCGGCGGCGGAGTGGCGGCGGCTGGCGGGCTAGAATCGGGCGCGGGAGTGGCGGGAGCAGCGGCGGCAGGCACGGCCGCCTCGGGGGGACGAAGGCGGGGCTTGAGGCGCAGCGCGGGCGGCGGCGTTTGCTCGTCACTCATGGCCGGGACAAAAGCGAATTTTGCAGCGAGCGCGAAACCAAAACGGCCGGGCCTCCGAAGAAAAATGAACCCAAAAGTTTCCCTCGCGGTCTTCCCCGGGCCTCCCCACGTTGCCCGTTCGCTTCAAATGACCAAACCCACGCTCCTGACGACCCTGCTGGTCGTGCTGACCCTCAGTTCCGGCTGCCTGTTTTCCAAAAAGTCCGGCAAGCCGAAGGAAAGCTCGGCGATCGCGACGGAAGTGGAGGAGACGTTTCGGAAGCGCTGGATGGACAAACGCCTCGCGGAGCTCGCCGCGCAGGGCGTGGCGGCCGAAGCCGCGCGCACGCAGGCCGAGAACGAGTTTCGCGAGAAGTTTGGTTTCAGCGAGACGCGGAAGAAGTAGCCGCGCGCACCGTCCGCTCTGGCGGGCGGGCACAGCCGGCGGCGGCATTGACGCCCCGGCCGCTCCCGTGAGCGTCGGGGCGTGAGCGCCACCCATTCCCTTCCGACCACCTCGGCCCGCCGCGGCGCGCTGGCGGCCACGCTGTGCTATTTCCTCTGGGGCTTGGTGCCGCTGTATTGGCGCGAACTCAGCGCGGTCAACGCCGTCGAGCTCATCGCGCACCGCCACGTCTGGTCGCTCGCGCTCCTGCTGGTGCTCGTCGGTGTGCAGGGCGGTTTCGGCGACGTCCGCGCCGCGCTCCACTCACCCCGCGCGATCGCGCGCAATCTGCTCAGCGCCTCGCTCCTCACCGGCAACTGGCTCGTCTACGTCTGGGGCGTCAACACCGGTCACGTCATCGAGACGAGCCTCGGCTATTTCCTCGTGCCGCTCGTCAATGTCGCCGCCGGCCGCTTCGTCCTCCACGAGCATCTCCGCCGCCTGCAATGGCTCGCCATCGGCCTGGCCGCCACAGGCGTCACGCTCATGATCCTCCAACTCGGCCGCCCCCCGTGGATCGCGCTGGCGCTCGCGGGCACCTGGGGCGCCTACAGCCTGATGCGCAAGCAATCGACCCTCGGCTCGATGACCGGCCTGACCGTCGAGACGCTGCTACTCGCGCCGCTCGCGATCGGTTTTCTCGCGTGGCAGCAGCACACCGGCGAAGGCGCGCTCGGGCGCGTCGACCTGCGGACGCACCTGCTCGTGCTGAGCTCGGGCGTCATCACGGCGATCCCGCTGCTGCTCTTCGCGTATGGCGCGCGCCGGATCCGGCTCTCCACGCTCGGCCTCCTCCAATACCTCGCGCCCAGCGTGCAGCTCGTGCTCGGCATCTGGGTGTTTCACGAAACCTTCTCGCGGGCGCGCGTGCTGGGCTTCGCGTTCATCTGGGCCGCGCTCGCGCTTTATACCGCCGATAATCTCCTCGCGCAACGGCGCGCCGCGGCCCCTTAGGCCTCGACGGCCCCCGCCCGCGAAATCACGCTGCGCCCCTCACCCCCGTATGAAACTACTCCCCCGTCTGCTCGCCCTGCTCGCTTTCGCCGCGTCCGTGTCGCTCACGCACGCCCAGGCCCCCAAGGCCCCCGCCCCCAAGGTCGACGCCTCCGCCCCCATCGCCAAGGCCGACGCCGCCGGCGTCCCGAACGCCGGCTTCCTCAAGTC
>CAZENI010000008.1:26549-46167 GCA_964513055.1 uncultured Opitutus sp. | reverse complement strand
CGGGGTTTCCGCTCGCGGGCTTTCCCTCGCTGATCGACGTGGACAAGCGCCGGACGCCCGCGGAGGTCGCGCAGATCACGCGGACGGGCTTCGGGCGCATGCCGGCGTTCGACCGCATTCCCGAGCCGCAGCGCGAGGCGATCCTGGCGTATGTCTTCGGCAAGACGGCGCCGGCGGCGGGCGGGCGGCCCGACGAGCCGGCCGCGGCGAAGGCCGCAGCGGCGAAGGGGCCGCCGTATGCGTTTGGTGGATTCAGACGCTGGACGGACCAGGCGGGCTATCCGGCGATCAAGCCGCCGTGGGGCACGCTCAATGCGGTGGACCTCAACACCGGCGAGATCAAGTGGCAGGTGCCGCTCGGCGAATACCGCGAGCTGTCGGCGCGCGGCATCCCGCCGACCGGCACGGAAAATTACGGCGGCCCGGTCGCGACGGCGGGCGTCCTGCTCTTCATCGGGGCGAGCGCGGACGAGACGATGCGCGCCTTCGACCAGGCGACGGGGAAGATCCTCTGGCAGGCGCCGCTGCCCTTCAGCGGCAACGCGACGCCGAGCACCTACATGGTGGGCGGCCGGCAGTATGTCGTGATCTCCGCGGGCGGGGGCAAATCGGGCCGGCCCTCCGGCGGGAGCCTGGTGGCGTTTGCGCTGCCGGCGCGGTGAGGGCGGGCGGGGGGCCGTGTCGTCAGGGGGCGAGCACGTCGCGGATTGCCGGGGCGGCGCGCGGGGCGGCGGCGGCGTAGTCCTCGCCCAGCAGGGCGGCGAGCGTGGCGGCGATCTGGCTTTGCGTGACGGGCGCGGTGTGCGTGCGCACGCCGAGCGGGCGGGTGTCGGGGCCGAGGAAGGCCATCCAGATGTTCTCCGCGCCCGCGATGGCGGCGCCGTGCGATTTCCATTCGACCGGAGCGCGGCCGCGGCCGTGGTCGGTCGTGAGGACAAACGTCGTGGTGCCGGCGTAGTCGGGCAGCGACTGCACCAGCTCCCAGAGGCGGCGGACGTAGTCGTCGAAACGGTGCGCGGCCTCGAGCACCCAGTCGTAACGCTCGCGGTGGGCCCAGTTGTCGGTCTCGAGAAAGCTGAACATCATCAGGCGCGGACGGCGCGCGTGGAGAAACTCGAGCCCGGCGTGGAAGACGAAAGGATCGAAGACCTCGGTCGGATGACCGGTCCGGGTGCTCTCGGCAATGAGGGCGTTGAGCAGTTCCTCCTTCCCGTTGCGCGGCGGCTCGGGAAGCGGGCGCCAGCCGCCCATCACGGGGAAGCCGCAGCGCGCATGGTTCACGATCGCGCGCATCGCGCTCCATGCGCTGTAGACGGCGACGCGATCGCGGAAGGCGGGTTGCTGGTGGAGCCACTCGAACACGGTGACGTTGCGATTCGGCACCTCGGCGTTCGAGAGGATGCCGGGGTCGGGCCAGCCGACGAGCATCTCGTTGTAGCCGGGGTAGGAGAAGTTCTTCCCATTGGTCACGCGCGCAGGGCTGCCGCGCGCGGCATCGCCGAAGACCTGACCCTGCTGCGCGACAACACTCCAGAAAAACGGCATGAGCGCGGCGCGGCGCTCCTCGGGCCGGTCGCGCCAGTAGGCGGCGCGGGCGCGGGCCACGTCGCGCTCGTCCTTGAAGCCGCCGGGCGTGACGCTGAGCAGCGCCGGGTCGGCGCCGGCGAACACCTCCTCCGGGCGCAGGCCGTCGGTGGTGAGGAGGAAGACATGGCGGGTCTGGCCGGCCGGCGCGGCGGCGGCGAGCGGCGAGTTGGCGCCGATGAACGTGGCGAGGGCGGCGAGGAGAAAGCGGGCGCGACTCGGGCGGGCGGCGTTCATCGGTGAATCCTGAACCTCAATACGTCCCCTTGACGCCGAAGGTCAGCAGCGCGCCGTAGTAGTCGTAGCGGATGGCGCGGGCCCAGGCGGGCGTGTCGGGGGCGGAGCGGAACTGCTTGCGGGGGTTCTGAAACAGGTTGCGCGCGGAGCCGTAGAGGGCGAAGCGCTTGGTGAGCCGATACTCGAACGAGACATCCGTGATGATGCGAATGGGGATGTATTGGTAGGTGCCGGCGGGCGTGGTGGCGTTGGCGGCGACGAGGGCGGTGCGCTGCGCGCCCTGCTGGGCGACATTGACGCGCACGAGGGCTTTGCGGTGGGTGTAGCTCACGCCGTAGTTGAAGAGGCGGGGGCGGAACGGGAGGAAGCTGTCGCGACCGTCGCCGGTGACGTTGAGGCGCGTGGTGTTCGCGAACACCGACAGGCCCCGGGCCCACTCCGGCACGAAGGCGAACGGCCGCAGCGACTGGCGCCAGCTGAGCTCGATGCCGCCGACGCTCGCCTGCTCCGCGGAGTTGGTGGTGGTGACGAGATCGTAGCCGATGTATTCCGGCCCGAGACCGTAACGGTCGAGGTCGGCCTGGGTGGTGGTTCGTTGAGTGGAGGTGAAGAAATCGGTGACGTCCTTGCGGAAGAGGCTCACGGCGATCGTGGCGCCCTTGAGATTGTAGGATTCGAGGCTGAGATCCCAGTTGTTGGCATGCCAGGGTTGGAGCCCGGTGTTGACCTCGTTGATGACGGGGTCGGAGCTGCCAGAGGCAATGTCCGTGATGGTGACGCCGGGCACGATGGCCGTGATGTCGGGGCGGCCGATGGTGCGCGCGTAGGCGGCGCGGACAAGAAGATCGGGCAGGATCGCGTAGGAGCTGTTGAGGCTCGGGTAGAAGCCGCTGTAGTGGGATTTCCCGGACGAGCCGCGCTCCTTGTATTGGAGCTGCGCGAGCTGGAGCGCGGTGCCCGCGACCGGCACGGGGCGGCCGTTGGCGCCGCGGAGGAGCGAGCCGTCGGCGTTCCTCTGGTAGATCGCGTTGGGATCGTTGAGCGGGCCGGTGCCCTCGTCGTCGGTGCGCTCGAAGCGGACGCCGCCCGCGAGCCAGAGGCGGTTGTCAAGGAACTTCACGTCGGCGCGCGCGTAGGCGGCGGAGATGGTTTCCTCGAGGAGCTTGGAGCCGTTGACGGCGGAGGTGTGCGCGGCGGCCTCGTTGAGCTGGAAATACTCGGGGTGCTCGCGGAAGAGTTTGAATGCCTTCTGGCTCTCCATCCACTGGACCTTGGAGCCGTCCTTGTATTTCCAGCTCGAGCTGAAGGCGGTGTCGATGAGGTCGTGGTTGCCGACAAGGCGGCCGCCGGCGGAGGCGGGCGGGTTGATGGTCCACGTCCAGGTGGTGTTGCGGATGTCGCGCTCGGCGCGGTCGTAGGCGAGGCCGGTCTTGAGGGCGACGGGCACGCCGAGCCGCAGATCGCGCGAGAGGTCGAGCTTCAGCGTCTGCTGGTTCGACTTGAGGGGAATGGTGCCGCCGGTGGCGGTCGTGAGCGTGTAGAGGGCGACGTTGGAGGTATCGACGAGCGCGCCGGAGGCGGTGCGTGCGGTGATGGTGGGCGGCACCTGCTCATGCATGCCGCGGACGTTGTCGGCGCGGATGGAGAGGCCGGTGAGTTGGGCGGAGAGCGTGCGGAAGATGCCGTCCTCGAGCGTGCGCGTGTTGAACTGCGCGCGGGAGAGGCCGAGGTTCACGTTGGCGCGCCAGGTGTCTCCGGTGAAATGATACCCGAGCTTCCCGCCGATCGTCTGGCGAATCTGGTTATAGTGCTGGACGTTCTGGGTGACGCTGCCGTTGGCGGCGGCCGTGCCCTGCGAGAAATCCGGGCCGCTCGAGGCCAGCGTGCCGTAGTTGAAGGCGAACGTGGGGAGCTGGGCGAAGGCCTTGTCGTCGGTGTATTGCAGGCGGGCGGAGAGGCGGTGCTTGGCGCCGAGCTTGTAGTCGGCGGTGGCGGAGAGCAGCCGGCGCTCGCGCGGGACGATGATGGGATTTTTCTGCGACGCGGTCTGGGCGTGGGTGACGAGGTTCCAGGAGGCGTTCAGAAAATCGCGAATCTCGACGCGATTGCTGTAGCCGGCGCTGAACGAGAGCGCGAGCGATCGGCTCACCGGGTGCATGTAGGTGAGGTCGAAGCCGGGCTGGGTGAGGCTGCGGTCTTCATCTTTGTAAGCGGTGCCGCGGCCGCGGCCGAGCTGCGAGAACAGGTTGCGCAGCGAGTCGGTGGTGGTGTGCGTGCCGAAGACATTGTAGGTGAGGGCGCGTCGGGTGAGGCTGAGATTGCTCTTCTGAATGACGTTGATCGTGCCGCCGACGGCGTTGGCGGGGAGGTCGGGCGTGGGGACTTTGGTGACCTCGATGCGGTCGATGTTGCCGATGTTGGCGCCGACGAGATCGGCGCCGCGGCCGTCGGCGGCGGTGCTGGCGGACTGCATGCCGTCGATCATCATGAGCGTGCCGGAGCCGGGCATGCCGCGGATGGCGGCGTTGCCGGGCACGACGGGGTTGAGGCCGATTTCGATGCCGGGGACGAATTTCAGGAACTCGCCCGGGTTGCCTTCGCCGAGATCGCCGAACTCCTCGAAGGTGACGACGTTCTTGATGTTGGCCGCGGTCTTCTGCTCCTGGAGCGCCGAGGCGGACGCGCTCAGGGCGCGCTCGGAAACGGAGAAAGCGTCGAGCAGCACCGTCTGGGCCGGCGCGGTGGCGGCGGAACGCGTGGCGAACCGCAGCTTGAAATCCTGCTGCACCGCGCGGCCCGCCGTGATCGTGACCTGCGCGGTTTCGGTCTGCATCTCCGAAAACGACGCGGACACGGTGACGGGGCCGTTGGGGAGATTCGTGAGACGGTATTCGCCGATGTCGTCGGTAAACGTTTCGAGCGTGGTGCCCTCGATCGTGATGCGGGCCTGGCTGAGGTAGGCGCCGGCGGCGACATTGAGCACGCGGCCTTCGAGGGTGCCGGTCGGGGTGGTTTGCGCGAGGGCGAAGCCGCCGGAGAAAAACAGGCTGCCCGCGAAGAGTGCGGCGGCGAAGCGGGGCAGCAGGATGCGAGTGGGCGAGGTCATGGGGAGGAACAAAGGGGAGCGCGGGGCGGGAGAGCGTGGGGCTGGGCCGCAGCGCCGTTCTGGGCTCCGCCCGCGACGGGCGGAGGCGGGGCAAGCCGGTTGTCGAAGGTGAAGCCGAGCGCGCGGTAGTCGGATTGGATTTTCTCGAGCCCGCGGCGGAGGATCACGATGTCGGCGTTGTGGCAGATGAAACGGGCGTCCATCGCGAGCAGCGAGCGCGTGTGCTCGGCGCCGAAGCTGACGGTGCCCCAGTGGATCCCTGCGTCTTGCGCGGCGGCGGCCACGGTGCGGTGCGCGTCGAGGACCAGCGGGTGATCGAACTGGCCGGGCACGCCCGCGAGCACGCTGAAATCGCCGGGGCCGAGCATCAGCACGTCGACGCCCGGCACGCGTGCGATCTGTGCGGCGTGGCGCAGAGATGCGGGTGACTCGAGCTGGATGATGAGGAGGGTTTCCTCGTTGGCGGCGCGCACATAGTCGGCCAGTGGCATCGTGCCGTAGCGGGCGTCGGGATTGCCGCCGTCGGCCCCGCGCTCGCCGAGCGGGGCGAACTTCGCCCAGCGCACGACCTCCGCGGCCTCGGCGGCGTTGTCGCAACGTGGATACATGATGCCCGCCGCGCCGGCTTCGAGCAGACGCCCCATACGCATGAACTCGCCCTTGGCCGGCCGCGCCACGATGTCGGAGCAGCCGACGCGCGCCGCGCGGATGAGGCCGGCGGCAGTCTCGACGCTGTGCGCGTGGTGCTCGAGATCCAGCCAGATGCCGTCGAAACCGAGCAGGCTCGTCAGCTCGAAGAGGGACGGATCGGTGAGATGGAGCGTGGTAACAAGGGCGGCTTCGCGGCGGCGTAGCTTGGCTTTGATTCGGCTGGGGCGCATGCGCGAAAGCTGAAACGGGGTCCCTTAGAACTGTCCATACAATAAAGGAACATGATTACTTCCCGGCGGGCGCACTCGGCGCAGCCAGGGCGGAAAACGGGGCGCAGCGCTGCTCGACGCGTGGGGTTGCTTCCGTGCCATGGACCGGCCTCCGGCCGCGGATTTCGAGCGGGCCGGCGACCCCGCGGGCGTGGGGTGGTGATGGTTTCCTCGGTCGTGGCCTTTGTTGGCAACAAAGGCGAACGGCGTCTGCTCCCAGAAAGTAGAAATGCCTGCTAATAAAACTTGCAAAACTTCCATCGGAGTTTGGATTGGAATGTGCCTACAATAATGGAACAACATGAGGCACGCCCCACGCTTCGTCCCGAATTTGAACCCGCCTCGAACCAATTCTGCGGGTGGCTGACCCGCCTCGCCGTTTGGCCAATACCGTTGGCGGTGTGCCACGGTGCGGATCCCGCGATCGAGCAATTTTGCAATTACCCCATATCCCCATGAAACCACCCACCCTGTTTCGGTTTGGCCGATCATTCGTCGCAATCATCGCGGCCCATTGTCTCTCTGTGTTGGTGCCGCTTCAGGCGGCCACACCGGCGGCAACGGGTGCCGTCACCGGTCGCGTCTTCAATGGCTCCACCGGAGCGGCGCTCGCCCAGGTGCGGGTCAACGTCGTCGGAACTTCGCTCGAAACGACCACGGACGAGGGTGGCGCGTATCAACTTGTCGGATTGCCGGCGGGCGAATTGAACCTTCGCGTGACATATCTTGGTCTCCTCGCGCAAACGGTGAGCGTGCGGGTGCCCGGCGGCGGAACCGTCCAGCAGGACTTCGAGCTTGTTCGCGCGGATCAAGAGGGCGCGCGCAAGACGGGCGAAGTGGTTCGGTTGCAGGAGTTCAACGTCGTCGGCGAGCGAGAGATGAGTGCCCAGGACGTGGCGGTGAACGAGCAACGCCATGCCCCCAACATCAAGAATGTCGTCGCTCTGGGTGAGTTTGGCGACCGGGGCAGCGAAAACATCGGCGAGTTTCTCCGCTATCTGCCCGGAGTTTCGATTCTCAACTCCGGAGAGGAAGCCGACACCATCTCGCTGCGGGGCATTCCGTCCAACAATATCGGAATAATGATGGACGGTGCGCAGGTCGCCAACGGAGGAGACAATACCCGCTCGCTGACCCTGCGGGCGATTCCGATGGCCAACATTTCCCGCGTCGAGGTGACAAAGGTGCCAACCCCCGACTCTCCGGCCAGCAGCCTGGGCGGCACGATCAACCTGATCTCCGCGAGCGCGTTCGACAAACGAACGCCGGAGTTCTCCTACCAGGTCTACTGGATGTTCAACAATACGGATGGAATCACCCTGGATGGAGGGCGCCGCTGGCAGCTGGACGACGTCAGCTCCAGATACAATCAGCCATCCGTCGACGTGCGATACACCCACCCGGTCACCAAGGACTTTTCCCTGACTGTCTCCGCGGCGCGAACCTGGCGCAGCAATGCCTACAAGAACAACGAAGACGTGACCTGGGATCTCGTGCGCTACGTTCAGACGGCCGCCAACTACAATCAGATCACCCAAATGACCACCACGGTGTCCGGGCAGATCGGCGCCGATTGGCGCATCAGCCCTAAGGATACGCTCACGGCGAGCTTCAGCCATCGCGACTACGAGCGAGGGACCACGCGCAGCAATCTGGGGCTGACGTTTGGCGCCGGCACCACGGGTGGCCCCACGTTCAGCCAGGGTGCCGCGACGGGAGTCGGTTCGGTATCGCAGGGCTCCAATTGGCGGGTGGACCTGCTCCAAACCAGCCAGTTTAACATGAAATACCGGCATCAGGAGCACTCGTGGCGGCTCGATGCCCTGGCGGCGTGGTCCTCGGCAGTCGGCGAGCAGGAAGACATCGCCCGGGGGTTCTTTGCCAATGCCACTTCAACCATCACCAACCTGGTGCTCCGTGGAGAAGATATTCCCGGATCGTTTTCGGATGGCATCGGCCCCCGTCGAATCTCGGCACGTGACCGCTCGGGAAATCCGGTCGATATCTTCGACGGCAGAAATTACTCCGTGAATCTGGGCAATTCAGGGGAGTATTCGCGCAAAGGGGAAATCCGGCATGGCCGAATTGATCTGACGCGGGAGATCGACGCCCGGGTGCCGATCGCCTTGAAGGTCGGGGTGGCCGTCAACGAGGAGAGGCGCGACGCGCGCACTTCCGGGCAGAGCTGGAACTTCGCTCCGAACGGGGCCACCGACGTCGCGTCCCGCCTCGCGGGGAAATTCGCCGTTTTTGACGAGGAGTTCCTGGCGAACCCTCCCACCTTCCAGCATATTGGGACGCCTTACCGCTCGGTGAGTCACAAGAAGTTGTATGAGCTCTTCCAGCAACGCCCAGAGTGGTTTGTATTGGATCAGCCGTTGCAGCACCAGAACAAGGTCAACGGATCCCGTGAATACACGGAGACCATCTCGGCGGGTTATGTCCGGGCAGACGTGCGCCTCATCAACCGACGGCTCTGGGTGGCGACCGGGGTCCGGTTTGAGCAGACCTCCGGCGACGGCAGCGGCCCGCTCAACGACATCAATGCCCAATACCAGCGTGCGGCGAATGGCAGCTTTGTCCGCAACGCCGCCGGACAGCGCGTGCTGATCACGACCGACCCGCTCGCGCTGAGGAAGCTGCAGTTTGTGGAAAGAGGCGCCCGCGCAGAGACCAGCTACGGTGGATACTATCCCAGCATCAATTCCAGTTTTGACCTGACGTCGCAGGTCGTCGTGCGGGCCGCCTATGCGAAGACGATCGGACGTCCGGACATGAGTTTCATCACTCCGGGCTCCACCATTTCCGACCCAGACATCGCCAGTCCCACCATCACGGTCAACAATCCCAACCTGAGACCATGGACCGCCAACAACTTCGACCTCTCGGTTGAATCCTACAACTTCAAGGGCGGATTCGGCTCAGTCGGGGTGTTTCACAAGGAGATCAATAATTTCTTCGGGACCGTCCGGTCACAGGCCACGCCCGAACTCCTGGCAACCTACGGGCTGGAGTTTGATCCATCCCTGGCCAATTACTCGGTCGCGACTCGGACCAACGAGGGTAATACCAAAGTAACCGGCTTTGAATTCGGCTATCGGCAGTCCCTCACCTTTCTTCCGTCATGGGCGCGCGGACTCCAGGTGTTTTTCACTGCGACCAAGCTTAAGATCGAAGGGAGCAAGAGCGCCGATTTGGAGGGGTTTAATCCCGAGACCTATGCGGGAGGCATCAATTTCATTCGCCCCCGCTTCTATATCAAGGCGACCTGGAGTCTGCAGTCCGAAACTCCACTCGCGCTGATCGCGCCAAGCGCTTCAATCCCCGCCAATGTGCGCGATCATCGGGGGTCGGTCGAAAAAGCCCAGATCGGCATCAGTGCCCAATACAGCTTCAGTCGCCGGTTTTCCCTCTATCTGGCCATGGCAGACGTGACAAAGTTGAACACGGACGTCCAGCGGGCCCGTTATGCGCCGGACACACCTGCTTTTGCCCGGTCGCGAGGGTGGGAGAACAACAACTATTACACTACGATTGGTGTGAAGGGCACGTATTGATGCACGTGGCACCAGGTCGTTTCCCCTTTGCACGGAATGCGGCGCGCGCTGAATTGAGTCTGGGCACGCCCAAGTGGCGCGTGAGGGGCATGGCGGTCGTCGCCTTGTTCTTGTCCGCGGTCGCGCTCCCCGCCGCGCCACCCCGCGGAGCACTGCCGAAGGTGCCGCCCGGATTTGAAATCAACGTGTTTGCAGGTGAGCCGTTGATTTACAAGCCGACGTCCTTGTGCTTCGACGATCGGGGACGCCTGCTGGTCGGACAAGGCCCACAATATCATCTGAGCAAGGCGGTGGCTGAACCCGACAGCGTGGTGATGCTGCTCGACACGGATGGTGACGGCATGGCCGACGAGCGAAGAGTTTTCGCCACGGGCTTCAACAGCATCCAGGGCCTGGCTTGGAAGGGCGGCGATCTCTACGTGGCCAACTCGCCCGAGTTGACGGTCGTGCGCGATCGCGATGGCGACGGGGTGGCCGATGAATACATCGTGGTTTACACCGACCTCGGCAACCATGAGCACGCGATCCATGGCCTGAATTGGGGTCCCGATGGCCGGCTCTACATGTCAAAGGGCAACTCCAAAGGACACAACCAGCCGGAGAAACACGGACGCGTCGCCCCGAAGGCGTTCCGGGAACTGTGGGACGTCGCCCATCCACCGGGTGCGCCCGACATCCCGGAACCACGCGTCTTTTCCGCCGACACGTATCGCAAAACCTTTCACGATCCGGCCGACGATTGGGGGCGCGAGGGCGGCGTCTTGCGCTGCGATCCGATGGGAAAAAATCTGGAAATCGTCGCCCGCGGGATGAGGAATCCCTGGGATATCGCGCTGGACGCGGAGTTCAACTGGCTCGGAACCGACAACGATCAGACGCAGGGCGACCGGATCATCATGCCCTTCATGGGCGCACATTTCGGCTGGGGGCACCGCTACAGCGGGCATTGGACGGGCATCGGCAACCTGCCGACCGTGCCGGTGAGCGGCCCGATGACTTCCGGTTCCTGGGTCGGAATTGTCTATTACGCCCACTCTCATTTCCCGGCGGGGTATCGCGATGCGTTCCTCATCAACGACTGGATGTATGGCACCTATGTCTACCGGCCCGGGTGGGATGGCGCACTGCGGCAAGCCTCCGAGGGTGTGTTGCAGCCGCTGATTCAGCGGAGCGAAGGTGGAATGCTCTACCGTCCCACCGATCTCGACTTCGGACCGGACGGTTCGCTCTACAGTCTGGGCTGGGGAGGCAACTACCACTACGAGCCGGGCAACGAGGGCGGCTGGGTCTTTCGGCTGCGGCATCGAGGTAGCAATGACGCAGCGAGGCCCCAGGTCGCGGAAGCCGCTTCGGGTCTGATTTCGGCGAAAACGGTGGCCGAACTGATCCATGACCTCGGCGCGGATGTGCTCCCGGTCCGCCGTGTGAATGCGCAGGATGAACTGGTGCGGCGGGGGGCCGCGATCAGCGAGGCGATCGTCGATCGCCTCAATGACGCCGCGCTGGACACGGGACGGCAAACCTGGGCGATTTGGGCGTTGGGACGCATGAGGGACGAGTCCGGCAAGCTGTCGGGATTTTTTCAACGGCTGGCCGACCCGGCGGAACGTTACCCAACGAATCTGCGACTCCAGAGCCTGCGCATTCTCGGCGACAGGGCGGCCCGCTTCGACGAAAAGTCCGCGTTGCCCTTAAGCGCAACCGCCGCCCTGCGCGACTCCAGTCCTCGGATACGCTTCGAGGCCATCCAGGCGATTCGACAGGCCGGCGCCGCGTCGCTGGCCGCCGCCATTGTCGCCATCCTGCCGGGCGAGCAGGATCGGCTGGTCTTCTACGCCGGCTGGCAGGCCTTGCGCGATCTTGCTTCGTTGTCGCAAAGGAGGACCTGGCTCGCGCATGCAAGTCCGCGCGTGCGCCTGGCCGCCCTCCTGGGGCTGCAGGAGGACTATGCCATCACCCTCGATGAGGTTCTCGCGCTGGTGGATCGGGAGACCGATCTGGAAGTGCAAAGCTGGGCGCTAACCTATGCGATGAATCCCGTCCGGCCGGAAAAAATGCCCAACACCACCGCGCGGGTCGTGCTGGAGCAGTCCGTTCCGATCAATCTCCTCCTTAAACGTGCCAATGAAGCGCGGGAAAAACCCGCGCTCCGGAAACTCTACCTGCAGATGATCGCCCGGACTTCCGTGCGTCTCGAGCAACGCGCCGAAATGATCGCCTTTTATCGGACGCTGCAAAACGATGAGGAACGGACGATCGTCTGGCCCGCCTTGTCCGCCGCTGCGGCGGCACTCCCGCTGGCGTGGGATGCGCTCGCGGGCCCGGAGGAATTGCGGGAGGCAGCCATTCGGGCGATGGGCCGGATGGGGCGCCTCGCCAATCAATCCCTCCCGACCGACGAATCGGATCTGCGGAAAAAAGCACCCAACGCCGCTGGGCTTGTGATCGGCAACGATTCTGACCTCGCCGACTGGTTGCTGGAAAAGCTGACGGGAGTCGAACCCAGCGACCCCCGCGTGCCGGGTGCCGTGCGGGTGCTCGGCAATCTTGGCCTGGCCTCTCACTGGAGACTCTCCCCGCAAGCGGATGCGAGGCTCGCCGTCTTGCTGACGAAGCGCACCGATCCCGACACGCGCGAGTCGCTTCTGCGCTTTCTGGCACGGTTGCAGCCCGTCCAGTTGAACGATCAGCCGGCCACGAAGAGAGCCATCGAAGCCCTCTGCGCCAAACCCGATCCACAATTGTTCCAGGCCTTGCAAGCCGCCGTCCGGCGGCTCGAACTCCCGTTCAAGGTTCCGGAGCCGGAAGCGGCCACCGCGGCCGGTGTTCTGGCCCGGCTCGCCACCGCGGACCCAGCGAGGGGGAAACACCTGTTCTTCGATGCTGTCGGCGGCGCGGGCTGCGCCGCGTGTCACCGGATCGCCGGAGCAGGCGGCGACTTTGCGCCCGACCTCACGGGCCTGGGGATGCGACTGACGCCGGAAGCCATCGTCGAAGCCATCCTGCAACCCAGCGCGTCCATCACCGAAGGATACGATCTCCACCGGATTGAGACTGGCACGGAGAGTCATCTCGGCGCCATCGTGCGCGAAGGCGACCGCGAGATCGTGATGGTGGGGACGGACGGCAGGCGCTTTACGGTCAGGGTGAGTGACGTCACGCAACGTCAAAAACTGAACCAATCGGTCATGCCTCCCGCCTACGCGCTCTTCGGCGATCAAGCGATCGGCGATCTGACCGCGTATCTCCAAAGTTTGCGCAACTGATCCCGCGGAGTAAAGCGGACGGGCGAACGAACGCCGATGGTTTTCCGGCTAGGGCCATTGGCCTGCCGCACGCAGGGCGGTTTCATGCACGGCGACGTCATGGTCGGCGTTCCATGCCAGCACCTTCTCGCCTCGAACGACGCGAGCGAGGTCCCTGAATTCCTCGTCATAGCGACCGCCGTTGGACGGCACCTTGAAGGCCTGGTTGCCCTTGAGATACTTCCCGCGCGCCGTCGTCAGCGAGAGCGTCACGTTCCCCGACTCCATGGGCCGAATCTCGAAGGTGCCCTGCGTTCCGCTCACGCTGAATCGGCGGCGCGGGCTGCCGAAGGGATCGGCGAAATTGACCCGCACCGTCGCCGTCGCCCTGGGGTAGGCGAGCACGGCCATTTGATTGTCGGGCACGCCATCGTCTTGCGTCGGCGTGCTGTGAGCGGTGACCGAATTCGGTTTGCCCATGAACGTCATGATGGCGTCGATGACGTGGCCACCCAGTTCGAACATACCACCGCCCGGCAAGGCCTTGATCTCCGCGCGCAGTCCGGCCGGCGCGAGTTTCCCCATGACTGCGTCAATCTCCATCACTTCACCCAACCAGCCCTCGCGCACGGCGCGAAACAACAGCTCGAAAGCCGGATTGTAGCGCAACATGTAGCCCATTTGAACGGTCAGCCCCCGCCGCTCCGCTTCCCGGCGCATCGTCGTAAATTCGACGTGGTCCACGGCCCCCGGCTTGTCCAGATGGACGTGCTTGCCTGCGCGCAGCACCCGCACTGCGGTCGCACACGCGTCTTCGATTCTGGTTTCAACCGTGACGGCGCGGACCTCACGCGTGTCCAGCAAGGCCTCCTCGGTTACAAGCGGCACGCCGGAGTAGTCCTGGCCGGTGATCGCCGACGCGCGTTTCGCGTCCGGCTCCACCAGCCCCACCACGTTCCAGTCTGACCCATTCGCGCGCACGGCCTGCATCTTGCCTCCCGCATGGGGATGCGCGGTTCCGATCTGTCCACTGGCGAGCTTGGCCGGGGCAGCGTTGAGCGAACGGGCGAGGGCAGCTGTGCCGACGCCAAGGAGAAACGATCGTCGAAGCATCTTCATGACGGATCAGCGGAGTGATGGGTCGGAGGGAGTTGGCGATGCGGCGTCGCGTGGCCTTGATCCGGCTGGGGCGCACGGCCACGAGCAGAAAAGCGGGCCTTTTAGGTTGTCCATACAATAACGGACTATTGTCGGGGGAGCGCCAAGGCAACGGTCGGTCAAAACGCGGAGGACGGCGCGTGGGGGAGCGGGACACCGCCTCGCAGGCGGGTCGGGGTGATTGACAGCGCGGGGGCACCGCTGGTTCGTTCAGACAAATGAACCTGAAGACGATCAAGGCGGCGGACGACGCGAAGGGAGTGCCGAAGCACGAACAGATGCGGAAGCACCTGCTGGCGGAACTCGGGTCGGGCCGGCTCAAGCCCGGCGATGCACTGCCGACGGAGCAGGCATTGACCGAAGCGGGCGGGATGTCGCGGAACACCGTGCGGCAGGCGCTGGCGGAACTCGAGCGCAGCGGCCTGATCCGGCGCGTGCCGGGGCGGGGGACCTTTGTGCACGAGTCGGCGATGCTGCGGATGAAATCCGGACTCGATGCGTTCGCGCTGGTCATCCCGGAGACGCGCACGGGGTTCTATCCCTCGCTGCAGCGCGGATTCCACGAGGCGTCCGGCGCGCTCAACAACCAGGTGATCGTGTGCGACACGGGCAACGATCCGAACCGCCAGGCCGCGGCGCTGCTCCAACTGATGGACAAGGAGGTCGCGGGCGTCGCCATCGTTCCGACGACGGTGAACGAGACGCCGCGCTACCAGATCCGGCCGCTGCACCTGCGCGGCATCCCGGTGGTGTTCTGCCACCGCCGGGTCGAGGGCATCCGGGCGCCGCTGGTGACGTTTTCCGCGGTGGAGGCGGGCCGGCTGGCCGGCCGGGCGCTGGCGGAGCACGGCCACGAGCGGGTCGCGTTTTTCAGCCCGACCCACGGCGGCATGGCGCCGCACTACCTGCAGGGCTTCCGCGCGGCGCTGCGCGAGGCGAAGATCACGCTGCCGGAGCGGAGTATCTGTTGTGACGATACGCCAACCTATTCGGCGGCCCACACGGAGGTGGTCCGGCGCAACCTGCAGCAGCTCGTGCAGGGAAAGGCGCGCCCGACGGCGATTTTCTGCACGTTCGATACGGAGGCCGAGACGGTGTTCTTCGAACTGGCGGCGATGGGCGTCAAGGTGCCGGACGAGGTCTCGATCGTCGGCTTCGGGGGCCGCTGGCGGGAGGGCGCGCTGGCGCGGCGGCTGGTGTCGGTGACGGTCGACGAGGAGGAACTGGCGCGGCGGGCGGTGAAGCTGCTCGACGAGATGCGGCGGAAGGAGCGGCCGATCGACGACAGCACGCAGATCGAGCTGCCGCTGGAGTTGAGTGCGGGCGAGACGCTCGCACGCCTCTGAGCGCCCGGGCTACGGCACCGCGACCGCGGCCTGGGCGGCGCGCCGCCGCGCGAGGGCGAGCAGCACGGCGGCGCAGAGGGCCAGGCTCGCGGCGGAGCCGGTAAAGATCACGCCGAAGGGGATCTGCGCGTCGCGCAGGACGCCGCCGACATAGATCATCGCGCCGCCCGCGAGACAGCCCAGGAAGTTCAGGATGCCGTAGCCGGTCGCGCGGTAGCGCTCCGGGGCGACGAGGCAGAGCATCGGCATCATGTTGGCGTCGGTGAACGCGCGCGTGAGGCCGCAGACGACGAGGCCGCCCAGCGCGAGCCCGAGCGCCCCGGCGCGGGCCGACGTGAAGAGCGCGAGCGCGGCGAGCGCGAGCCCGAGCGCGGGGACGAAGATGCGCGCCAGCTCCGTGCGGCGGCTCCAGCGGTCGGCCCAGTAGCCGCCGACGAGCACGCCGACGAGCGCCGACAGCTGGAAATAGCCGGTGGCGGAAAGCCCCGCGGCGCCCTGGGACAGATTGAATTGTTCATTCAGATACGTGGGCATCCAGGCGAGGATGACCCAGCCGGCGACGCCGAACAGCCCCCAGAACAGCAGCATCAGCCGGAACGAACCGTCCTTCATGAGGGTGGTGAACGCGTCCTTCAGTCCGACCGCGGGCGGCGCGGCCGCGCGCACGGCGGAGCCGGCGGTGGGTTCGCGCCGGACATCGCGCAGGGTGAACGCGAGCACGGCCGCATAGACGACCCCGATGAGGCCGAAGAGCGAGAACGCGTAGCTCCAGCCCTCGCGCTCCGCCAGCCAGCCGCCGAGCCCGCCGAGGCTCGCGCCCACGAATGTGCCCGTCATGTGGATACCGGTGGCCAGCGAGCGCGTCGGGCCGCGATGGTAGTCGGCGATCAGCGCGAGCGCCGCGGGCATGTAGCAGGATTCGCTCAGGCCCATCAGCGCGCGCGCCCAGAGGAGTTGTTCGAAGGTTCTCGCCTGGCCGGTGAGCCAGGTGACGGCGGACCAGATCAGCGCGCTGACGATCACGACGTGGCTGCGTTGGAAGCGGTCGGCGAGATAGCCGCCGAACGGACTGCAGAGGCCGTAGACGACGAGGAAGATGGTCGTCAGCAGGCCGAATTGCGCATCCGTCATCGGGATCGCGGCCTTGAGGGAGCCGCGCATCGTGGTGACGAGGATGCGGTCGAGGTAGTTGAGGCAGGCGACGAACCAAAGCAGGGAGACGATCGCCCAGCCGCCGGCGAGCGGGGCGCCGGCGGGGTGCACGGGGGCCGCGTTCATTGGGTCAGATAGAGCAGCCCGCTGGCGCCGCCGATGCGGGCGTCGGCCTCGGTGTGGTCAAGCAGGTGCAGCAGCCGGTCGCGATCGGCGGGATCGCGGGCGCGGCCGAGCGCGACGGCGAGCTCGAGTTGTTCGCCGGCCGTGCCGCTCGCGAGCAACGGCCGGAGCTGTTCGAGGAGGGCGGCGCGGTCGGGGGCGCCGGGCGGTTGGTGTGCCAGCGCGGCGGCGAGGAGGTAGGGCCGTGCCGCCGAACCCGCGGGTTCCGCGGCGGCGGCCGCGTGGAGGCGCGCACGGGTGGCCGAGGCGAGCGGGGCGAGGCGCGCGAGGGAGTAGGCGCTGCGCAGGCGGGCGACAGGGTGCGGGTCGCGCAGCAAGCCGGCGAGGGCCAGCTCGGCGTCGGGCCGCCGGGTGGCGTCAGCCAGTTGGACTTGCAGCCAGCCGAGGTAGGCGCGGGTGGGCGCGTCGGCGGTGGCGAGCCAGGCCGCGATGACGGAGCGGTCGGTGTCCGCGACGGCGGCGAGCTTGGCGAGCGTCTCGGCGGCGTGGACGCGATCGGGGCCCGCGGGATCGTGGAGCGCGGCGCGGATGCGTGCGACGAAGGCGGTGCGTTCAGCAGGGAGCGCGGCCGCGCGCGCGAGCACGCGCCAGACGCCGATGCGGTAGGGCGGCGTCGCGGTGCCGAGCTCAGGAGTGTAGAGTGCCACCATACCCTCGCTGTGCCCGTGCTCGATCAACGCTTCCGCGGCGTGGACGCGCACCCAGCCCTGCGTGGTCGCCAGTTCGTGCTGCAGCGCGAGCCGGCTGCGTTCGCGCAGGGCGGCGTTGGAAGAGGCGGCCGGTGTGGCGGCCGCCGGGCTGGCGAGAGACAGGGCGACGGCGCCGAGCGCGCGGGCGGCCGCGGGTGAGAGGAGGGGCATCGGGGGCGGGGACTCGGGTAAAGGCTTGCAACGGGCGAGGGGGCGGAGTCGATTCAATTGTGCCTACAAAAGATGAACATATCTCCGATTCGATGCACGGTGACCCTCGGATGGCTGGCGCTTGCGGCATGGTGCCCGGCGGCGGAACCGACCGGGGCCGGCGTCGAAGTGCAAGAGGTCCGGAAGATTTGGGACCGGGGTGAACACAACGCGTTCACCGACCTCATCCACTGGCGCGGGCGCTGGTGGTGCACGTTTCGCGAAGCGGAGGCGCACGTCGGCGGGGACGGGGCGATCCGCGTGCTCGAGTCGGCGGATGGCCGAGCGTGGACCTCCGCGGCGTTCGTCACGGAGAAGGACATCGATCTGCGCGATCCGAAGTTTTCGGTCACGCCGCAAGGGCGGCTGATGATCAACTGCGGCGGTTCCGTCTATCTGGGGACGAAGGTAATCAAGGGCCGGCAGTCGCGCGTGCTGTTCTCCGACGACGGCCGCACGTGGACGCCGCCGCGGCGCGTGCTCGCCGAGGGCGAGTGGCTGTGGCGGGTGACGTGGCGGGACGGCGTGGCCTATGGCGCGGCCTACGACAACATGCCGAAGACGCACGGCGGCCCACGGCCGGACGAGTGGCCGCTGGCGCTCTACTCGAGTCGCGACGGCGTGGCCTGGGAGCGGATCGCGCCGCTGGCCGTGACGGGGCAGCCGAACGAGGCGACGCTGCGTTTCCTGGCCAACGGCGATCTCGTGGCGATGGTGCGGCGGGAGGGCGGCGATCGGATGGGGACGTTTGGCTTCGCGTCGCCGCCGTATCGCGCGTGGACCTGGCAGCCGTCGAACTACCGCTTCGGCGGGCCCAATTTCATCGCGGCACCCGGGGGCGGCTGGATCGTCAGCACGCGCGATCTGACGGGCGTGCCGGCCGGATCGACCAAGGGCGCGCGGACAATAGTGGCGCGGCTGGAACCGGGTGGGGCGCTGAAGGCCCTCGCGACGCTGCCGAGCGACGGCGACTGCAGCTACGCCGGCATGGTGTGGCACGAGGGGCGGTTGTGGCTGAGCTACTACTCGAGCCACGAGGGCAAGTCGGCGATCTATGTCGCGCAGGTGAAGTGGCCGCCGGCGGCGGGGCCGGATCGCTGAGGAACGCGGCGGGCGGTGTTCCGGCCGGCCGGTGGACCGTTACTTCGGGGGCGATCGGGGGGCCGGCCGCTCGGAGGCCGCCAGCGCGTCCTCGATCAAGTTGGCCAGGCATTCCTCGGAGTAGTCGGACCAAAAGACCTCCTGGCCGTTGATGAAGATCGCCGGGAGGGAACCGACGCCGTGGGCGGCGGCGCGCTCGCGTTCCGCGCGCACCGCGGGGCGGGCCTGCTCGATCCGCGCGGCGAGGTCGGTGGCGTCGAGGCCGAGCTGCCGGTAGAGTTCCGCCAAGTGCTCGACCGGCAGGCGCCGGCGGGCGGCGAGCTGCAGTTTCCAGAGTTCGAAATACTTTCCCGAACCCTCGGCCAGCTTGAGGGCTGCCGCGGCGGGCACGGAAAATTCCCAGAGGGTGCGGGGCAGGAGATAGAAACGGGCCCGGTCCTTGAAGCGCTCCGCCAGCGCGAAGTAGGTGGCGTGGTTTTCACGGCAGTGCGCGCAATGGGGGTCGAGGAAGATCAGGACGGGCAGGCCGCCGGGCTTGCCGAGGAAGGGGGTGGTCGGCGCGATGAACTTCGTCACGTCGAGGGGCGCCCGCAGCCCGTCGAAATGGCAGGCCCGCAGCCGGGTCAGTTCCTTCGGGTCGATGAAGGCCGGGAGCATCCGGCCGACGATCCGGCGCATTTCCACGGCGCCGCTGCCTTCATCCGGGATGCGCGTGCCGAGGCGATTCACAAACACCAGCACGCCGATCAGGATGCCCATCGCTCCGAAGAGCGCTCCGCCGGCGAGCCCCAGCTCCATCGCCCGGGCGCCGTCGTCGACGGGCTGGTGCCCGCCCCGCACGCGCAGCACGGCGTGCAACACGGCCAGCGCCAGCACGAGTCCGCTGGACGCGAGGCACAGGGTGCAGAATTTGCCGGCCACGAAGGCCTGGAAATACACGAGGTAACCGGAATACAGGAGTGCGACCGCGACGGCGATTTCGCCGAGCAGGTGGAGGCGTCGCGACCACGCGGCCGGCGTCGCGATTTTACCGAACGACAGCAGGGCGAGGGCGAAATAGAACGCGTAGCCCCAGGCGGCGTTGGACACTCCGAACAGGTGGCTGCCCGCCTGCAGGGAAGCGTCGTTGC
>CAZENI010000008.1:0-26539 GCA_964513055.1 uncultured Opitutus sp. | reverse complement strand
TCGGTGGCGTGGAGCGCGTGGGACTGGAGCCCGAGGCAGCCTTGGTCGAAACCGCGGGCCTTCTGCACCCACGTGTGGATCGCGAGGATCATCCCCGCGAGGGAGAGACAGAGGATGAGCCGGTTGATCATGCGAACTTCTCAGGCCTGCGCCGGCAGGATGGTGACGAGTTTGTCTCCGAGCAACTGCGCCAGAAACGCGCGGGTTTCGCGCTCGCAGGTGGCTTGCTCCACCTCGAACTCGGCGACCAGGGTGTCGACGAGCGCGGCCAGGGTCGTCGGCTTCTCCAGCAGCGCCCAGATGCGCGAGCCCACTTCATTCATGTTGTGGTATTCGCCGGCGCTGACGACGAGGATGACGACTTTGCCGTCGATCCCGCCGGAGACCTGATCCGAAATCCGCACCAGGGTCGTGGACGGCTGCAGCGTGATGGAGTCGCTCATGTTTCAAGTCGGGCTCGCCGCGGGGCCGCGCCGGAGCCCGCACGGCACCGGCGGCACGAGCCCCGCCCAGCGCGCGAGGGTGGTCTCCGCCGGCTCGGACGGGTGGAAGGTCTGCAGCGCGCGCAACACGTCCTCGCGGGTGCCGAAAAGTTCGGAGAGGGCGCCCAGCAATTGCGCCGCGGCCTCCGGCAACTGCGCGAGGTCCCGATACACGCGCGCCATGCGTTGCTCCTCCTCGGCCACGAGGCGCGCGAGCCCGGCCACGCGCGGCCATTCGAGGGCGGCCCACGCCATCACGTCGTTGGCGAAGGGACCGTTGCGGCCGGCGAGTCGCAGGCACAGCGCGAACCGGCCAAATGCGTCCTGCCGGGCCAGAAAGGCCTTCATCTGCGCCGCGGCCTCGGTCGCATCGCGCCGCGCGAGGGCGAGCATGACGTCGAGTTGACGCGTGAGTTCCTGCCGGCGGCGGAACGGCGAATACGCGATGCCGCAGCGGCAGTAGTCGTATTGCAGGACTGAACTCTCCGCGAACGTGCGGGCCACCAGCGTGAGGGAGGGGAATCCCATGTGCACCACGCTGTGCACGAACGCCTCGTCGGCGCGGATGTCGCACACCGCGCCCGGCAACAGCAGCTCGAGCTGGCGCGCGCGCAGCTCGCCGAGACGCAGCGCCTCGTCCCATCGCTCGGTTTCCGTGAACGAATAGGTGGTCTGGAGGGAGTAACCGTCGAGCACCCGAAACGCCCCGGAGAAGCCGTGCCCGTGAATGGAGGTCCGGCTCGGAAACCAGAACAACACCTCGAGGTAGAAACTCGAGCCGACGTAGACGGCGAGCGGCGGCTGGCCGAAGGTCACGTGAAAATTCACCTGTCGCGGCAGCGGCTCGCCGGAGGTCACCCATCGGCCCATCGCGGCGGCATCGATGGGCTGCTCCGGGGCGCATTCCTGGAGCGTCGCGGTGGCGGCCTCGGCAAACGCGTCGCTCGTGAGCGGCACGCCCGCGATCCGGCGTTCGATTTCCGTGCCGAGCTGCCGAAAGTAGGCGCCCACCCAATGCGCCGCCCCGGCGGAGGCGGGAGTGGAGGCGGGGGCGGCGATGGACACAGGAGCGGCGAGGAGGGAGACTTCCCGGGTGTTCTGAGCGCGGCGCCGCCGATTGCACGAAGAAAAATTGCGGGAGGGGAGCGGCCCGACCGACCGGAAGTTGAATCGCATTGTCGGGGCTTGGATTTTCGCCATGCCTGCGGGTTTGCAGACGAATGCGACCCTCCGCTCCGAACCGTCCGAGGCCGCCGGGCCCCGGCCGGGCGCCGACATGGAGCTGCTGGTGGAATCCGTGCGACGCGCGCTGCCGGGAGCGCCGGGCCCGTCGCCGCGGCCGGGGCTGCGGAGCCGCGTGCACTGGCCGCAGGTGCTGTGGCGCGGACGACAACACCGGGCGCTGTTCTTTCTCCGGGAAATGCTCGCCGCGATGGATCCGACGGAGCGGCCCGCGGCGATCTGGAGCCAGCTCACCCAGCTCCACGAAGCGAACCTGTTCCGGTCGATGGAGCGTGGCCGCGAGCTGTGCCTGCTGCACGAGCGGCTGGAGCAGGCCGGAATTCCGGCGGTCGCGATGAGCGGCTGGGCCTTCGCGCAGCGTTACTATGAAAACCCGGCCTTGCGCGAGACGGGCGCCACGACCGAACTGCTGGTTGACGCGGCCGATCGCGCCCGGGCGGAGGCGGCGCTGGCGGCGGAGGGCTATGTGTTTGGCGACGATCCGTTGCGCCTCGCGCACACGCGGCGGAGCCATGTCACGCTGCAGACCCGGCTGGTGCCGAGTGCGAGAGCCGACACGCTCTCCGCCGCGCGCGCCCGGGCGCGCGCCGAGCCGCTGGCGATCGCCGGGCGGACCGTGAAGATCCTGGCCGCGCCGGACTGGCTGTTGTGCCTGGGCGCCGCGCCTCCGGTGGGCATCGAGGCGAATCTGCTCCAGGCGTTCGACGTGGGTTTGCTGGTGTTGCGGCAACCGGCGCTCGACTGGGCCGCGCTGCTCGATGAGGCGCGGCAGGCCCGCCTCGAAGCGGGCGTGCTGCTCGCGTTGTGCACGTGCCGCGACGTGCTCGCCCTGCCGCTGCCGGCGGCCGTGCAGGCGCGGATCGCACAGGTGGGCGGGGTCGAGCGCCGCGCCCGGCTGCTCGCGGACGGTCTGGCGAATCCCCCCGGCAGCCGCTGGCGCCGGCTCCGTGCGCGCGTGGCGTTGCAGGAGACGTGGGCCGGGAAATGGCGCGTGGTGGCCACCGCCGCGCGCAACCTGCGCCGCGCGCGAGTCCGGCCGGAAAAAGAGGGCGAACACGCCAACATCGGCCGCTATGCACCGACACCGCCCGCGGTGGTGAAGGCGATGCTCCGGCTGGCCGGCGCCGGGCCCGCGGAGGTGGTTTACGATCTCGGGTGCGGCGACGGCCGCGTGGTGACCATCGCGGCCAGGGAGTTCGGTGCGCGCGGCGTGGGCATCGACATCGATCCGCAGCTCATCGAGAGCGCGCGGGCGGCGGCGGCGGCGGCCGGCGTCGCCGATCGCGTGAGCTTCGCGTGTGGCGATGTGCTGCGCACGCCGGTGACCGGCGCGACCATCGTCTGCCTCTATCTCCAGGATTTCGCCTATCCGGCGCTGCGCAAGAAACTCGAACGCGAGCTGCCGCGCGGCACGCGCGTGGTCTCGCACAATTTCGTCTTCCCCGGCTGGCCGCCCGAAAAGACGGCGATCGTGCGCAGCGAGGCGCATGTCGCCTCGCACATCTACCTCTGGCGGCTCTGACGGCCGGCACCGTCACGGTCCACATGCGCGGCATCGCCGGAATCATCCATTTCGATCAGCAGCCGGTCGCGGCCGGGGCGATCGCGCGGCTGCTGCGGGAGCTCCCGGCGGGCGACGGCGATCGGGTCGGACAGGCGGTGGCTGGCGCCGCGGCTTTCGGTCACCTCCTGCGCCCGCTGGTGCCCGAGGATCGGTTCGAGACGCAACCGCTGCGCAGCGCCGGGGGAGATCTGCTGCTCGTGACCGATGCGGTGCTGGAGAATCGCGCGGAACTGGCCGCGGCGTTGGGCTGGCCGGCAGGGGAGGCGGCCACGCGGGCCGACAGTGCGTTCGTGCTGGCGGCGTATGAAAAATGGGGCGAGGGCTGCGCCGCGCAGCTCGAAGGCCGCTGGGCGTTCGCGGTCTGGCACGCCCGCGAGCGCCGTTTGTTCGCGGCGGTCGATGCGTTTTCATTCCGGCCGATCTACTACGTCCAGCGCGGGGCGTTGTTCGCGTTTGCGACGACGCTGCGCGCACTGTTGTCGCTGCCCGAGGTGTCGCGCGAGATCCACGAGGGCGTGCTGGGCGACTGGCTGATGGTGGCGCGCTCCCACCCGGGGCAGTCGCTGTATCGGGAAATCAAATCGCTGCCGGCGGCGCATCGCCTGCGGGCCGGCGCCGGCGGCGTGACGCTCGAGCGCTACTGGCGCGCCGATGCGACCCGCGAGCTCCGGCTCGGGTCCGACGCCGATTATCTCGCGGCCTTCCGCGCCGAGCTGGAGCGCACGGTCGGCGCCGCGCTGCGCGTCGACGGCAACGTCGGCATCCAGGTGAGCGGCGGTCTCGATTCCGCCGCGGTCACGGCGGTGGCGGGCCGGTTGCTCGCGGCGCAGGGACGCCGGCTGCAGGCCATCCACCGGCTGCCGCCGGAGGCGGGACCGCGGTATGCGCCGGGGCGCGAACTGGATGAGAGCGACTACGTGCGGCGCATGCAGGCGCGGCTGCCCGAGGTGGATTTTCATTTTCTGCCGCCGCCGGCGCCCGATCGTCCGGTGGCGTTCGAGGATTGGGACGCGCTGTTCGACGATCAGGCGGTGCCGTTGCGCGGCGTGCCGCTCGCGCGCGCCGCGCCGGGCGGGGATCCGCTGCAGGCGCTCGGCCTGCGCCGGATGCTGACGGGCCACGGCGGCAACTACGTCGTCTCGCTGGAGGCGTATCCTGGTAATTACTTCCTCCATCTGGCGGCGCGGATGCAGTGGCTGCGGCTGTGGCGGGAGCTGCGCGGGCACGCGCGTTTCCATCACCGCACGGTGCGGCACCTCGTGAAGTATCGGCTCCTGCTTCCGCTGGCGGGCGCTGAGGTCGAACCGACGCCTGCGCTGGGCCTGTTCGACTGCCTGAATCCCGATTTCGTCCGCCGCGCCGGACTGGCCGGGCGGTTGCGCGGGGCGGGCGCGGCTCGCGGGCCGGGCCGGCGGTTCAATCTGCGGCGGAGCCTCGCGGGCATCCTCGACGAACTCATGCCGCAGTCCGTCGGCGCCTGCGGCTCGGTGATCGCGCGGCACGCGCGCGGCGACAATCACGCGCCATTCATGACGCGGCGGTTGAACGAGTTTTGCCTGGCCGTTCCCTTCGACCAGCAGATCCGGGACGGGAAGGACCGGCTGCTCCTGCGGCGCGCGATGCAGGGGTTGCTGCCCGAGGAGGTCGTCTGGCGCACCTCGCGGGGATTCGATGCTCCGGATGCCTGGGCCGTGGCGCGGCGTTTGCGGGCGGCGATGCCGGCCGCGCTCGACGAACTCCGGCATTCCGCCCTGGCCGGCCACTACCTCAACCTGCGCGAGATGCGGCTACGTTTCGCGCAAAATGACGAGGCCGAGCTGCAACGGCTCGGCCCCACGCGCTTCATCCATCTCTTCAGCCTGGCTTGGTTTCTCCGCTGTGCGGAGCGGCGGCGTCCGTAGACGCCCGGTCCACTCAGGACCCAGCCATACACTTGTTCGCCGTGTTGTTGCCCATCACGAAGCCCGGGCATCCCGCCTGCCAGTTGCCCGTGTTCTGGGCATAGGCCATGGGGTAGGGAGGCCCGCCGCCAGGACACTGGCTGGAACTCTGGTTCTGCACGCAATAGCGCTCCACGGTCATGCCCGAATTGGTCGCGGTCATCTCAATGCCGAGGCGACCGCAATACGGCGTCTCCCACGTTTTCCGGGCCGCCGATCCTGAAGCTTTGCTGGTCATGGGAGGATCCCCGATGCGAACCACGTTGGGGTCAAAGCAAATTCCTACGGATTACACGCACACTTGCCCGGCGCGCTGGATGCGGCTCAGAAGACCGGCTCGCCTTTTTCGTTCAGATAACCGAAACGCCGCATGACTTCCGCGTGGTCGGCGACGATTTTGGCCACGTGCGCGGGCGTCAGGGCTTCGCGCCAGGAGCCGATCTCGCCTTTGCGGAAGAACGACTGCGCGCGCGGCATCCGTTCGCCGAAGCCGTGTTGCTCTTCCTGCCGCTTCACTTCCTCGAAGCGGCTGAACTCGATGGCCTTCCTGCGGCGCGCCGGATCCTCGGGAAGGCCGACGAAGCGGGCGGCGGCGGCAAATGTCTCCTCCGGCCGGAGCTTCATGTCTTCGTAGCGCATCACGTGCACGCGGATGCCGGGCGCATCGACCCAGCTCTTCACGTGGCTGCTCCACGAAAGGAGTCGCTGGCGGAGTTGAGTCGCCTCCGTGAAGCGGGCCCAGCCGATGCAGCCGTTCTCCTCCCCCAGGTCGGAAACCGCCCGGTCGATCTGCTCGTTGCCATTGTGGTGGGCGAAGGAGACGACGACATCGAGCGGGTTGCGGATGAAATACAGCGCGCCGGCCGTCGCCTCCGGGGGAATCAGCGCGCGGCCGTCGGGGAGAAAGGTGTAGGCGTCGTGCACCTTGCAGAACAGCGGACGCGTCGCTTCCCGGGCGAGCTGCAGATACACTTCCGGCCGCAGGTGATCGATCTCGTCGTGGGTCAGCTCGCCGGAGTCGTAGCCGACGAACTCGTCGAACATCTCCCGGTGGCTGGCAATCGGTCCTTCGATGAGCGCGTTGATGCTCGCGGGCTTGTCGGCGTTGGCGCGGAAGTTCGCGAGGAAGGTCCGGAACCACGTGTTCCCCGACTTCGGATAGGAGGCGAGCCAGACGATCCCGTTCATGCGCGCAGGTCGGCTTCGATGAGGTCGAGCAACTCGTCGAGGCGGAACCGGACGTTCGACCGAATCAACAGCGCCATGGGCGTCTCCTGTGCCACGCGGAGGGCGTGCTGAAAGTGCCCGGCCATGCCCTCGCCGCCGGTGAGAAAGCCGAAGCGATACGTCTGCCGCTTCAGCACGTCGAATTTTCGGGGGCCCTGCAACTGGCGCAGCTCGAGCGACTCGTCGTTGACGGGCCGCAGCAGGTAGAGCTTGCGCAGCGGCAACGACTGCGTGGCGAAATCCGATTCGAGGCGCACCGCGCGCTTCTCCAGTTGGGGCCGGATGCGGCGCAGGGCCTGGGGTGAGAACTCGAGTTCCGTCAGGGAATCGAGCCACAGTTTGGTCTGCGGGAAGCCGGGAAACGCCAGCAGCCGGCCATCGGGGCCGTGCGGTCGCACCACGCAAAGATCGTCGGTGAGAACGGGCCGGCCCCGCTGGCGAAACGCGGTCGCGAGCGTGGATTTCCCCGCGCCCGAGAGTCCGAGGAAGGCCACCGCCGCGCCGTCCCACGCGATCGCACTGCCATGGAGCACCAGGTCCTGCCGCTGGTGCAGGAGCGCGCCCAGGGCCGAACCCAGCAGAAAGATCCGCACCTCGTCATCCCCCGCGCCCGGCGCCCGCGCGATCGTCACGCGTCGTCCGTTTTCGATCAGGTAGCGGGCGATGCCGTCGACCCGCAGCAGGAGACGGTTCGGCGCGGCCTGAAACCGCACGCCGCGCTTGAGCGCCCCCGCCAGCTCCTCCGGCACGTCGCCGTGGACGATTTCGACGTCCGGCGGCGCGGCCTCACCCGGCAGGAGTTCGGGGAGCGGGAGACAGGATCGAATCCGCAGGCCAAACGCGACGCAATCATGCCACGGACCGGCAGGCGAGGGCACAAAATCGATCATGACCGGCGATACGGCGCCGCTTGAATGGGACCGTCAAGCTCGGGTTCGGCCGGGCCCGTGGCGGGCCGGCGGCAGGGGGCGGGCGGGGCCCGTTCCGGCCCGGCGCCACAATTCGGCTGACGCCGGCGGCGCCGGGCGCACAGTGCGGCGGCGACCCTGCCAGCCTTCCGTTTGACTCCATGCCGCCGTTCTTCCGCTCCAATGAATTTGCCGTCTACGGCCGCTGCCTGCTCGCGCAGGCGGGGGCGCGGATCTGGCTGGCGGTCGGACTGCTGGTCGCGATCGGCCTGCTCGAGGGCTCGGGACTGCTGGTGCTGGTCCCGCTGCTGCGCGCCGTGGGGCTGGGCCCGGTCGAAGGCGGCGTGGGCTTCATGGGCTCAATCGACGCCGTGCTCCGTCCCGCCAGCGGCGGCGGGAAACTCGGGGGGATGCTCGCGATCTTCGTCGGGATCAAGGTCGTGCAGGTGGGCCTGCGCGCCGCGTCGAATACGCTCAACCTGAGGATCGAGACCGACTTCGTGAGTTTTCTCCGCGAGCGTTTCTATCGCGCGCTGATCGAGGCGCCGTGGCTGCACGTCACCCGGCAGCGCGCCTCGGATCTGACCCAGACGCTCCTCACGGAGCTGCCGTGGGTCGGCGGCGGCACGCGGCAGTTGCTCGGGCTGGGCAGCACGGCCCTGGTCGGGGCGGCGCAGGTGGTGGTGGCGTGGATGCTCTCGCCAGGCATGACGGCGTTCGCGCTGGGTTCAGGCGCGATTGTGGCGTGGGGGCTGCAGCGACTCCGCCGCCGTTCGCAGGCGCTGGGGGTCGCGGGCCACGAAAAGCGCGGCGAGATGGCCGCCGCCGTGCACGAGCATCTCGCCGGCGTGAAACTGGCGAAGAGCCATGAGCGCGAGGCGCATCACTTCGAACATTTTCGCGCGACGATGCGCGAACTCGCGGCGCGGACCTTCGACCTCCAGCGCATCAACGCGCTGACGGCGATCTGGCTGGAGGTCGGCGCCGTGGTGGCGCTCGGCCTTTTCGTCTACGTCTCGATCACGTTCCGGCACGTGCCGGTGGCGCAGTTGCTGGTGCTGGCGTTTGTGTTCACGCGCCTGCTCGCCGGCGCCACGCAGTTCTTGCATCAATGGCACCAGGTCACCTCGAGCCTGCCCTCGTTCGCGGCTGCGGAGAAGATCCGGCGCGAGCTGATGACGGACCCGGAGCCGGCCCTGCAGCGCCCGCTGCGCCGGCTCGCGCTCACGCAGGGGATCGTGGTGGAGGATCTCACGTTTCACTACGATCCCGCGAGCGCGACGGCGGCCTTGCGCGACCTGAATCTCACGATTCCCGCCCGCCGCGTGGTCGCGCTCTGCGGTCCCTCGGGGGCGGGCAAGAGCACGCTGGCCGACCTGCTGCTGGGCCTGCTCACGCCGACCCGGGGCCGGGTGCGGGTCGATGGGGCGGAGCTGGCCGGCGAACTCCGGCACGACTGGCGCCACTCCATCGGCTACGTGCCGCAGGAGACCTTTCTCTTCCACGATACGGTGCGCGCGAATCTCCTGTGGGCCCAACCGGGCGCGGGGGAGGCGGAGTTGCGCGCCGCCCTGCGGGCCGCGGCGGCTGAGGCCTTCGTGGACCGGCTGCCCCAGGGGCTGGACACCGTGCTCGGCGATCGCGGGGTGCGCCTGTCCGGCGGCGAGCGCCAGCGCCTCGCCCTCGCGCGCGCGCTATTGCGCCAGCCGACCCTCCTCGTGCTCGACGAGGCCACCAGTTCGCTCGACACCCACAATGAGCGCCTTGTGCAGGACGCGATCGAGCGTCTCCACGGCGAGCTGACGATCGTGTTGATCGCGCACCGGCTTTCGACCGTGCGGATGGCGGATCAGATCATCGTCCTCGATGGGGGCCGGGCGGTCGAATCCGGCACCTGGGAGGAGCTCAGCGCCCGCCCGGACGGTGCCTTCCGGCGTCTGCTGGCCGCGAACGCGGCGCACGTTTCGTGAAGGTCGAAAAATGGCGGAGAGGGAGGGGGCGAATCTTTTCCCCGCCTCGAAACTAAGCCGCCAGATTGGAGCGGACTTGGTTGAGGGTTATTGTTTTCGGGCGTGCAGGAAGGTGTAGGAGAATGCGTTTAGGGGAAGCCACAAAACAATGATCGGTCAACTTTTCGGCAACCCAAGCAGGAGCTTTCCCCTCTACCTGCTGCGAGTTTTTCGCCTTATGATCGTGCCCTTGGCAGAGATCGAACGCCCTGCGAGCGTGCCGATCTGAGTATTTTTCCGCTCAGAAAAGTCGCTTCTGGAGAGCAAAGCATTGAGGTCTATCTTCCAAGCTAACGCCAACGCTTCGATTACCACGCCTCCTAGCGTGCCTTCCATCATGCGGAGCGAATGACCTTTTTTCGCCTTCCACTTTTGGAAATGAACGTCGGGCCAGCCTGGCCATTCGTGGTCCTGCGCATCTGAAAGTATGCCATGCCAACTGCTGTATTCGACCACGAAAACCTGGTCGGTAATCTTAAAGCCAGAAACAGATTCGAAGTCTTGGATCTGATACGGTGAGATCAAAATAATTTGGTCTGGGAGATTTCGTTCTCTGGAGAGCTTTGAAAAGCTCCACCAAACGCCGCGGAACCTTCCGATTGGAAGGTCTACGGTATCCCCGCCAAATCGTCTGATGTAACTCGCGCACGATTGCCTCGTTTCGTTGCTAGCGTGTGCAGCGAGTGTGACGGTGGATTGCTCCGTCGCCCAAGTGGACAATACACTCGGCTCCACGATCGGCGTAGCAGCGTCACGTGACGCCCGCCGGGGCAAGCCGGTCAAAACTCCCGTAAACCCGGAAAGTGCGCATGCCTTCAATCCTCCTACCGTCACCACGCCATGTGGATAGTCCTCGCTAAAGCGCTCAGGCGAGATGCATCCACGACCGACAATTTCGCCGTTCTGGTTCTTTAGAATTCTTACGCACTTGGCGAGTTCTCGGCACTTAGTGATTGAAGGAGTAGATTTCGGGCCAAAAGTCGGCATTCGACGCAGGAGTTCCTCCGGTGCACATGTTACCCAGTCGCCAGCGCTACAGACCTGTTCGGACACTCCGTGCTCGGTAACCAAAAGCGAAACATCGAGACATGGCGCAATAGTTCTGCACAGATCTCCGAGTTTGATTGAATGCTCCTTTCCGCGTGTGAGGAGGCCGCCAGGTTTCGCGGACGGCGTATCGAGCCATACTCGAATCGAGGTTCCGCCGTCTCTCAATTGTTCAAAACCCTCAGCACGCCGAATAACGGGTCGGACCGTGAGGCCGGTATTGAACTCCATAACTAACGTCGAGCTTTGGGCGGCGTCGGCGCGCCTGCTCGTTACGCGAACCGCTGACCCAAGCATAAAGATCGAAAAGAACCCGATGCCGTATTTCCCGATCGGTTTCATTCCGTTTGCCAATAGTCCGGGGAATTCTTCCAGCATGAGCGGCGAGTTCCAATAAGAGTTGCCAAAATCTAATAGATACCGCCTCAGGACCTGCTCGGACATACCCACGCCGTTGTCCGCGACCTCCAGCCACTCGCCGGTCTTATCTTTTTCAAGTCGAACTGTGATCTCCCCCCACGTCGCGTTTCTACTCTCAACGATCCGGCGCGCCTTTATGGCGTCCGTAGAATTTTGGATCAGTTCGCGGAGGGCTGCGCTAAGATTCTTCCCGTAAAGTTCCGATCCTCCCATCTTCTTCACAAGTTTGGGCACGTCGCTAACCTCTACCTGCGCATCTATGGGCAGCCAGCCGTGGGTCGGCACGAATGAGACGATTCGCTCCGGAGATTCTACCCCTGCAACGCGACGTGCCAACAGTCGGGGCTGACGCTTATCTGCGAGCAAAGCGTCGACCTGACGAAGCTCGCGGTCGATCATGGTCAGGGTATCATAACAAAGCCACCACGCGGCAGCTTCAGAAAACGGAAACGCATAACCAGACGTGTATACGAGTGTGTCTTCAGCGACATGGGGCTCTTGCAGTTTCTCTTGAAAACTCCAGTGAACATCTGAGCTCGAATTGGGTTGGCGAAGTGCGCGCAGAAACGACGGGGCTCGTCGGGCGTCGATGTGGCTGGCATCAGCAAGACGGAGCAAACATGCGATTTTCAATGGATCCACAGTCCATTGCTTCGGGCACCATGAGGGCGCGCCGATGGGCCTGCTGAATTCAGCTTCGAGCCTTTGAATAGGCCACCAGTGGCTATGCGCGATTAAACCGATGACTCGGCCAAGAGCCAAACGAATCTCGCTATCCTCGATAAGGAACTGAGGTGCTGTGTGTCCTTTGGTTTTCCATGATAGCGCAGCCAGTCGCTCTGATTGCTGCGCGTGCAGGTTTCGGAGCATACATGCGACAACATGGTTTTTGATCTCTTCAGGCGGTTTCGCTAGTTCGGTTTTCTTTGGCGCTCGCTCGAAACGCCTCTCAAATTCAGCAGTAACCAAGTCGTCCCATACTTCTCCACCGCAGATTTCGCGAAGACCGTTTGGATAAGCAACGAGCGCCATACCTGCGTCGTGAAGTAGAACCGCCCCCCCAAAGACAAATGCTTCGACCGGAGTCAGTCGATAGTTCGGCCCAGCGATCACCCCGGCCATTTCCCAGAGACCGTCTAGATGAGTAATGTCATGGACGGTTAGGTCGGGAAGTTGGCGGTGGATTTCCGCTACAAGGAGGGCAGCTCTTGAGCGGAATTGAAGAAATGATTGTCGAAGACGATCCAACGCGACTGACGCATCCCCTTTTACTGAAGCACCTAGACTGGATTTCCAGAGTGAGCTTCCTGCCACAGTGGATGGTAGCGTGGAGTTAATCATATTTCGTGGGTATAGGGCTTTTGGGTGCGTGGACGATGGGTCCAATCTGAACGCAGCGCAATTGAACACTGTCTGGGTAAACTTATGAAACGCACCTGCGTTTTTCGGGGTGTAGGACGCTCTTCCCCTTACGAAGAACGTAAGGTTTCAAAATCACATAAGTGAGAACCGCAGGCGCGGCGGGCCGTGCGCCACATCACGAATGCAAACTGCAACGAGGTGTGGTCGGGCACCGCCCTGCGCCTCGATTTTATCGCCGCCGGCAAGATACTCCTCGCTGCGCTGCGGTCCATCTTGCCGGCGGCATCGGAGGCGCAGTTAGCGGACGCTGCCGCAACGGCTCGCGGTGGCTGGCGACGCCGAGGTCGAAGAAGAACGCCACCGAGCGGCCGTCAGCGGGTAGTCGTGCGAATACAGACTCTGCCTCGCGCACATGCAGCTCGCTCAACCAGGTCGAAACGGAACATAGGCTGGAGTGTAGTTGAGCCGCGCTAGTTTCGAGCGCGGCTTTCTCGGCGGCGGCTTCTTCCTGCGTTTTGAGATCTCGCCGGATGCGGACGCCGGTGAGGGTTCCTTGAACGCGCCACGAAAAGACGCCATTGCGGTTCTTGAAGCGGCGGACGACAAACACTGACTGTTTCATGCTTAGGTTGCCGACTCGACCGGGCAGCCTAGCTTCGTCGTCTTTCCCGTTACCGGGGAAAAAGATGGCGGAGAGGGAGGGATTCGAACCCTCGGTAGCCTTTCGACTACACGTGATTTCCAATCACGCACATTCGACCACTCTGCCACCTCTCCGGTGTCCCGCCGGCTGCGTGTGACGGCAGCCGGTCGTTGGGCGAGGGGCCAAGGAAGGTCACCGCCCCGTCGTGGTCAACGGTAAATCCTGCGTCCATCGAGGTGGAGCGTGTGGTCCTCAACGCGCTTTCGGAGCTCGCGTCATGGCCCAAGCGCGTTGGGGACAACGCGCTCCACCTTGGCGGCAGGTTTCCGGCCCGGCCGGCTTGGCCGCGCGGAGGTCCCGCTGCTCACGCAGCGGACTACGGGGGGGCTCAGAAATCCACGCTGGCGGTGAGGCGGTAGCTGCGGGGCTCGTTCAGGTAGACGCGGAGCAGGCCGTTTTCCTGCACATTGCGGCGGCCGACGCCGACGAGGTAACTGTTGAAGGCGTTGCGGACGTTGAGCTGCAGGCTCACCGGCAGGCGCGTCCGCGGCATCAGGAAGCGGTGGCCGACGAACCAGTCGGCGAAAATCGTCGGTGTGCCCCACAGCGGCCGGCCGTCGAAACTCGAATACTTCGTGAGGTTCCGGCTCTGGTAGCGCACCGCGCCGCCGACGAAGGCGCCCTTCAGTCTGCCCTCGGAGAACTTGTAGCGGCTCGTGACGTTGGCCTTGTAGGGGCGCGTGCCGAACGGGTTGTTCTGCAACTCGGCCATGTCGGCGAGGCTTTCGAAGGCGGTCGCAAGCTCGCGGTCGATCGTGGCGAGCAACGTGGCATTGCCGGCGGCGAGCGTTTTCCACTCGGGGATGTGCTGCGCGAAGTAGGTGTAGACTTCGTTGAAGAAATTCTCGCGCTGGCGCCGCGAGTAGGAAACGCCGAGGCGGAGCGTGAGGTTCTTCGTGGGGTTGGCGACGAGCTCGCTTTCCCAGCCGACGGTGCGGGCGTCGATGATGCCGGCGTTGAAGAACACGATCTGGTCGTCGTATTGCGCGGGCGTGAGGCGGCCGGCGGTGAGCAGCGCGTTGTAGATGTTGACGATGTTCGTGCCGCCGAGGCTCGAGGTCGTGGCGACGCTGAGGCCGTCGGGGATGATCGCGGCGTCCTTCGTCTGCAGCGTGAGGTAGCGCTGGAAGCGGAAGAAGTAGCGGTCGTCGCCGAGGAGGTCGATCATCACGCCGTAGTCGTGGCCCATGCCCTCGGTGGGCGGCGGCGTCTTGCCCGTCGGGAGGACGGTGCGGTCGAGCTTGGGCGTGCCGTTGTTGCGCGAGTAGTTGAAAAACAAGGACACGCGCGGGAGCACGTGGGCGACGGCGCCGGTGGAGAACGTCGTGGGCTTGTAGCGGTTGACCTCGCTGGTGCCGTCGAAGTCCCACTCGTTGAGCACGACCTGGCGCGAGGTGTAACGCGGGTCATTGCGATCCGTCACGCGGCCCTGGTTCGCGGAATCGAAGGTGATCGCATCGACGCGGTAGCCGAGCGTCGTGACGATCCGGTCCTTCCAGAAAAAACTCTGCGCGGCGAACATCAGGGCGTCGTCATCCTGGAGCGTGTGTGTGTTTGATTTCTGGCGCGTGGTGTAGGCGGCGGTGACGGGTGCGTTGGCGACGGTGAAGGTCGGCACGGGCGTCGTCGGATTGCCGGCGTAATAGGTGTTGAAGTCGCCCTCGGTGACATAGCGGCGGCGAAAGAGCGCGTTGCCGGCGGCTTCGGGGGTGGCGGCGTTGACGAGCGCGACGTTGTTCGCGTCGACGACGATCTGGTTCATCCAGCGGCGGAGGCGGTCCTGGTTCGAGCGTTCGGCGAGGCCGGCGATGCGGTGGCGGCCGAACCACTTGCCGGCGTTGAGTTCCCAGGCGGCACTGAGGCGGATGACCTCGTTCTGATCGCGGAAGGGATCGCGGGTCCATTGATCCTCCATGAACAACTGGCGCACGCGGGCGTTGGGCGTGGTGCCGCCGTTGGTCTCGGGCAGCATGAGATTGGGATCGCCGGTGAGGAAGACGTTTGGGTTGGCGTTACCGTTGGTGAGGATCTTGTTCTTGTTGAAAAACCACGCGGCCTCGAGGACGACGGTCTTGGTGAGGCGCTGCTGCACTTCGACGGAGGCGTCGTAGAAATTCTGGCGGCGGAGGCCGCCGGGGCCGGTGACGTTGTAGGCGTAGCCCATGAGCGAGGTGGGCACGAGGGTGTTGCTCGGCGCGCGGGCGCTGAAGAACTCGTTCCGCATATTGAAGACCTTGTTGTCCTGCTCGTAGAACGTGTAGCGGTTGGTCGCGCCGTGTGACGTGATGATGCCGGCGACGGCGGCGGTGTCGGTGACCGGGCGGCCGGCGGCGAGCCAGGAGGTGACGGAGTCGGTCGCGTTCCACGGGACGTTGACGCTGTTGACGGAATCGCCGGAGCCGAAGGAGGCGCGGACGACGGTTTTGGCGAACGGCTGGTAGGAGACGGAGCCGGCGAGGCGGCGCTGGTCGTTGACGGTCCACTGGCGCCAGCCATTGGATTCCTGATACAGGCCGAGGAGGCGGACGCCGAGTTTGCGCGGGATGAGCACGCGATTGTGGTCGAGCTCGTAGCGGTGATATTCCCACGAGCCCTGCATGGTCTTGAGGGAGGTGCGCGTGCGGTTGAGCTGGGCGCGCTTGCTGCCGAGGGCGACGGTGCCGCCGGGGGCGCCGAGGCCGAAGAGGATGGAGTTGGGGCCGCTGGCGAGCTCGGCGCGCTCGACGTTGAAGAGATCGACGGGCACGGCGGACTGCACGTAGTTGACGGAAGAGGAGCCGGCGATGCCGCGGACGCGGAAGCGGAAGTCGTTGCCGGTGGAGTCGCGGCCGGGCGGGTTGTTGAAGCCGTTGGTGGAATCCTCGAACTCGCCCTCGACGTTCGTCGCGTAGCCGAGCATCTCCTGGAGATTGGTGGCGGCGATGTCGGAGAGGAATTCGGGCGTGAACGGCGAGACGGCGGCGGGCGTGTCCTTGAGCCGCGAGTTCAGGCGGGAGCCGCTGGTGGTGTTACCGGCTTGGTAGCCGGCATCGTCGTCGGCGCGAACCTCGAAGGGCGAGAGCTCGACGGGAGTGGTCTCGGGCGGGGTCGGGGTGGCGGGCGCCGGGCGAGTGACGACGGCGGGAGCGGGCGCGGGGGCGACTTGGGCGGTCGCCCGAATCGCGGAAAAGAGCAGGGAGGCCGCGCCAAGTGCGACCAATCCGGCGGGCTGGAGGCCGCGAAGACGGGATTTCATGGGGTGGGGTTGGCGCGAATCCTGCCCATCGGGCGCATGGCGTCGAGCGAAGGATCGAGGATCAGGCAGGGTGGGGCCGTTGCGGCTGCTGCGCGGGCGTCCGCCCGACCGGCCGATCTGGAGGCGTTTCTGTGTCAGCACCGTCAATTTCAAGCCGGCCTGTCGCCGGCTTGCGCGCAGGCTACTAAGTAGGGAGCATCGGGAGTTTTCATAAAAGCGTCTTGCGCGGCAACCGGGCGCACCCAACTCTGCGAAGGATTTTCCCTCAAACCACACCCGTCACCATGGTCTCTCCCCACAGCGAGCTTGGCTACAACAGCAAGGTTGAAGGCGGCGTGATCGTGTCCCGGGCCGACGCGGCGATTAACTGGATTCGGACCAACTCGATGTGGCCCATGCCGATGGGGCTGGCCTGCTGTGCGATCGAGTTGATGGCGGTGGGCGGGGCGCGGTTCGACATCGCGCGCTTCGGCGCCGAGGTGATGCGGTTTTCCCCGCGCCAGTCCGACTGCATGATCGTGGCGGGCACGGTGACTTACAAGATGGCGCCGCAGGTCCGTCGCATCTACGATCAGATGGCGGCGCCGAAATGGGTCATCGCGATGGGCGCGTGCGCCAGCTCGGGCGGCATGTATCGCAGCTACGCGACGTTGCAGGGGGTGGACCGGATTGTGCCGGTCGACGTGTATGTGAGCGGCTGCCCGCCGCGGCCGGAGGCGCTGCTGGATGCGCTGATGAAGCTGCAGGACAAGGTTCGCCGCGAACCGGCATCGAAACGGCTGATGTCGGCGTAAGTCGTTTCGACTTCCGCGCCGCTCGCCCAACGCTTACCGCTCACCGCTGCCCGCATTCCTGATGCCCGACGCCACGACCGCTCTCCCGGAGAAGTTCCCGCAGGTCACGCCGCGCCCGTCCGCCGACCACCCGGCGTTCAATGTGCCGCTGGCCGACCTGGTCGCGGTGCTGACGTATCTGCGTGACGAGCACGCGTTCGATTTGCTGATGGATCTGACGGCGATTGACTGGGCCGAGGGGGCTTCGCCGCGGTTCACGGTGGTGTATCACCTCCTTTCCACGACGCGCACCGGGACCTACCTCCGCATCGCCGCGAATTGCGCCGGCACGGACGCCGCGCCGACGGCCCCGAGCGTCGTGGCGGTCTGGCCGGGCGCCAACTGGCATGAACGCGAGTGTTTCGACATGTTCGGGATCACGTTCACCGGCCATCCGGATTTGCGCCGGATCCTGATGTGGGACGGCTATCCGTATCACCCGTTGCGGAAGGAATTCCCGCTGGCGGGCATCGAGACGGATCTCCCGGTGGCGGACATCGAAGAGGAGACGGGCACGCGCGTGATTGCCGCGCCGATGGCGGGCGGGCCGTTCGTGGCGTCGCCGGGCGAGATGAACCTCACCGAGGCCGAGCCGCGCGCGAAGGACGAGAGCTGGGCGGATCGCCGGCCCCAACCCGGCCAGACCGAACTGCGCCAGGTGAAGGACTGATTCTGCCCACGGACTACACCGAAATGAAAACCTCCGGGATTGAGCCTTCCATATCTTCCGTGTGTTCCGTGGACACCTGAAATTTCTGCGCTGATGGCCACCGACTACACTTTTCCCGATAGCGCCGCGAGAGCGGCGGCCGGTGCGCAGGATGCGCCCGCGGAGTTTCAGACCGAAAAAATGTCGCTCTCGATGGGGCCGTCCCATCCGTCGACCCACGGGGTGCTGCGGCTGCAGATGGAACTCGACGGCGAGATCCTGACGAAGGCCGATCCAATCCTCGGCTACCTGCACCGCGGCGACGAGAAGATCGCGGAGAACATGACCTACAACCAGTTCGTGCCCTACACGGACCGGTTGGACTACCTCGCACCGCTGGCGAACAACATGGCCTACGCCATCGCGGTCGAGCGGCTGGCGAAACTCGAAGTGCCCGCGCGCTGCCAGGCGATCCGCGTGATTACGGCGGAGATGGCGCGCATCTCGGCGCACATGATGGGGCTCGGGGCGTTCGGCCTCGATGTCGGCGCGTGGAGCGTGCTGCTCTACTCGCTCGAGGAGCGCGAGAAGCTCTACAAGCTGTTCGAGGAGCTGACCGGCGCGCGTTTTACCACGAGCTATACGCGCATCGGCGGCGTGACGCGCGACGTGCCGGAAGGCTGGCTTGGCCGCGTGAACGCGTTCTGCGATCAGTTCCTGCCGATCCTCGAGGAGACGCTGAAGCTCCTCACGCGAAACAAGATTTTCATGGATCGCACCGTCGGCATCGGCGTGATCTCGAAGGCGGACGCGCTGGCCTACGGCCTGACCGGCCCGAACCTCCGCGGCTCCGGCGTCGGCCTGGATCTGCGCAAGGACAAGCCGTATTCGGGGTATCAGAACTACGAATTCGACGTGCCGGTGGGCACGACGGGCGACTGCTACGACCGCTATCTCGTCCGCGGCGAGGAGATGCGCCAGTCGGTGCGCATCATCAAGCAGGTGATCGCGAAGTTCCCCGACGGTCCGTGGTATGCGACCGATGCCAAGCGTATCTTCGCGCCGCCGAAGGAGAAGATCCTCACGTCGATGGAAGAGCTGATCCAGAACTTCATGATCGTGACGGAGGGGCCGCAGATCCCGGCGGGTGAGGTGTATTTCGAGGCGGAAAACCCGAAGGGCATCCTCGGCTTCTACATCGTGAGCAAGGGCGGCGGCGTGCCGTATCGGCTGAAGATCCGGTCACCCTCGTTCTGCAATCTATCGATCCTCCCGAAGATGTGCGTCGGCAACCTGATCTCCGACGTGGTCTCGATCCTCGGCTCGCTCGATTTCGTGATGGGCGAGTGCGATCGCTGAGGCAGAACATGAATTCAGAAGCCATGAAACTAGGAATCAAACCATCCGTGAGCACGCCGTGTTCATGGTTTCCTGGCTTCTGAATTAATCAATTTTCGTTCGTGAATCTAAAGCCCGACACTTTTAAGCGCATCGACGAGGTGATCACCCATTATCCGGTGAAGCGGAGCGCCACGCTGCCGTTGCTGCACCTGATCCAGGAGGACGCGGGCTACATCTCGCCGGAAGCGATCGAGTGGGTGGCGGCGAAACTCGAGCTGCAGCCGATCAACGTCTACGAGGTCGTCACGTTCTACCCGATGTTCCGGCAGAAGCCGATCGGCCGCCGGCACATCAAGGTCTGCCGCACGCTCTCGTGCGCGCTGCTGGGCGGTTACAAGACGTGCGAGGCGTTCGAAAAGGAATTCAACACGCATCGCGGCGAGGTCTCGCCCGACGGCGAGGTGACGGTCGAGTTCGTCGAGTGCCTCGCGAGCTGCGGCACTGCCCCGGTCGTGCTGATCGACGACGATCTGCACGAGAAGGTCGACTGCGCCAAAGCGAAAGAGCTCAGCAATCAAATCAAAGTCGAGGCGGCGAAGAGAAACCGCTGATTCACGCTTATGATCGCTAAAGCAGACCAGCATTTCGGCAGCGCGTATTTTCAGCGCCCATCAGCGTTCATCAGCGGTTAAAAACGATCACCCATGGCAGCGCCGCAACAACGCCGGATCATCTTCAAGCACATCGACGCCCCGGGCTACTCGAATGACCTCGCGTGCTACCTGCGCCATGGCGGCTACGAGATGCTCAGGAAGGCCGTCGCGATGCCGCCGGCCACGATCATCGATGAGGTGAAGAAGTCCGGCCTGCGCGGCCGCGGCGGCGCGGGTTTTCCCTGCGGCGTGAAGTGGGGCCTGGTCGATCGCAAGAGCGGCAAGCCGATCTATCTCGTCGTCAACGCCGACGAATCCGAGCCGGGCACGTTCAAGGATCGCTACATCATCCACCAGGATCCGCACCAGCTCATCGAGGGGATCATGATCTCCTGTTTCGCGAACAACGTGAAGCAGGCCTACATCTACATCCGCGGCGAGATGCCCCACGGCGCGCGGATTCTGGAGCAGGCGATCGCGGAGGCGCGCGCCGCGAATTTCTGCGGGCCGAACATCCTCGGCACCACCTACGGCTGCGAAATCTACGTCCACCGCGGCGCCGGCGCCTACATCTGCGGCGAAGAGACCGGCCTGATCGAGTCGCTCGAAGGCAAGCGCCCGTATCCGCGGATCAAGCCGCCGTATTTCCCCGCGGTGCTCGGCCTCTACCAGTGCCCGACGATCGTGAACAACGTGGAGACCCTCTGCCACGTGAAGTATATCGTCGAGGTCGGCGGCGACGCCTACGCGAAGATCGGCACGCCGAACAATTCCGGCACGCGCCTGCTCTGCGTCAGCGGCCACGTGCAGAAACCCGGCTACTACGAATACGAGGTCGGCAAGATCACGATGGGCGAGCTGCTCAACGAAGTCTGCGGCGGCCCGCTGCCCGGCCGGAAGTTCAAGGCGGTCATCCCCGGCGGCTCGTCGGCGAAGATTCTGAAATTCGGCGAGACGTTTACGTTGAAGAACAAGGACGGCACCTCGCGCACGCTCACGGTCGAGGACATCCCGATGGACTTCGATACGCTCGCCGCCTGCGGCACGATGGGCGGCTCCGGCGGCGTGATCGTGATGGACGATTCGGTCAACATGGTCGAGGCACTCGCCAACATCAACGCGTTCTACGCCCACGAGAGCTGCGGCCAGTGCACGCCCTGCCGTGAGGGGTCGCTCTGGATGAAGAAGATCACGAATCGCATGGTGCACGAGACGCCGCGCGCCGAGGACGGCACGCTGTTGAAGAGCGTCGCCGATCAGATCGCCGGCCGCACCATCTGCGCCTTCGGTGAAGCATGCTCCTGGCCGACGCAGAGCTTCGTCGCGAAATTCGGCGACGAGTTCAAAGCGTATCCCGAAACGAAGAAGCAGCCGAAGCAGGACGACGCGCTCGAGCTCGTCTGAATTAAACCGCTGATTGACGCTGATGATCGCTAACAAATCCGACTCATTTGTTTTTCTGAATGAGCGTCCATCAGCGCCCATTAGCGGTTTCAAAAGTTTTCCGAAATGATCGCACCTCCCAAACCCGACCTCGTCACCGTCAATGTCGACGGCAAGGAGATCGCCGTGCCGAAGGGCACGAATGCGATTGAGGCTGCGCGCCTCGTGGGCGTGGACGTGCCGTATTATTGCTATCACCCGAAGCTCTCCGTGGTCGGCAACTGCCGGATGTGCCTGATCGAAATGGGCATGCCGGCCGTCGATCCCGCGACGAAGGCGCCGATCATGGATCCGGCGACGGGCAAGCAGAAGATCAACTGGATCCCGCGCCCGCAGATCGGCTGCGCCACCAACGCTTCGCCCGGCCTCCACATCCGCACGCAGACCCAGCAGATCAAGGACTGCCGCGAGGGCGTGATGGAGTTCCTCCTGATCAACCACCCGCTCGACTGCCCGATCTGCGATCAGGCCGGCGAGTGCAAGCTGCAGGAGCAGTCCACCGGCTACGGCCGCGGCTACTCGCGCTACATCGAGCAGAAAAACGTGAAGCCGAAGCGCACGCAACTCGGGCCGCGCGTCACGCTCGACGACGAGCGCTGCATCCTCTGCTCGCGCTGCATCCGCTTCTGCAAGGAGATCGTGAAGGACGACGTCCTCGGCTTCATCGATCGCGGCAGCTACTCGACGCTCACCTGCTATCCGGGCAAGGCGCTCTCGAACAACTACTCGCTCAACACCGTCGACATCTGTCCGGTGGGCGCGCTCACGAGCACGGATTTCCGCTTCAAGATGCGCGTCTGGTTCCTGAAGCAGACGAACAGCATCGACACCGAGTCGTCGGTCGGCGCCAACACCGTCGTCTGGTCGCGCGAGGGCGTCATCTACCGCATCACGCCGCGGCGGAACGACGAGGTGAACGACACCTGGCTCTCCGACAGCGCGCGTGATCTCTACAAGCCCGTGCGCGCGGGCGACCGGCTCACCGCCATCCGCGTCAACGGAGCCGACAGCGCGCTCGATCTCGCGATCCCGGCCGCGGCTGAGTTGCTCAAGTCCGCCGCGGGCGCCGTGGCCGTCGTCGGCTCCGGCCACAGCTCGGTCGAGGAACAATTCCTCACCAAGAAACTTGCCGCTGCGCTCAAGGCGTCGACGCAGCTCGTCGCCCGGGTGGGCGAAGGCGACGGGATTCTCATCTCCGCCGACCGCAACCCGAATGTCCGCGGCGCGCTCGTCACCGGATTGATCCGGGAGCTGCCGGGGGCGAAGCTCGCTGCGCTCGGCGCCGCGATCGACGCCGGCAAGGTGAAGGCGATCGTCTCCGTCGGCGAAGATCTGATCACGGCCGGCCTGACCGCCGCGCAGTTGGCGAAGGTGGCAGTGATTTACGTCGGCACGCACGCCAACGCCACGGCCACCGCGGCGAAGGTCGTCCTCCCGACGCTCACTGTCTTCGAGAAGAGCGGCACGTTCGTGAACCAGCAGTTCCGCCTGCAGAAGTTTTTCAAGTGCGTGCCCGGCCCGGTCGGAGCCACCGAGGATCTCGTCGTGCTCGCGCGCCTGGTGGCCGCGGTCGGCGGGGGCGCGGTCGCGGGCGAACTGCATGCGCTCTGGACCTCGCTCGCCGCCGAGGTGACGGCGCTGACGGCGATCACGTTTGCGAATCTGCCCGAGACCGGGCTCGTGCTCGACGCCACGCCGTTCGCCGCGCTCGCGTTTCCCGAGGGCGAGACGCTGCACTACAAACCCGCGGCGGCGGCAAAGGCCTGATTTCACCCCATGCGCACCTACGCTTTCGCCGCTCTCGGTCTCGGCTTCCTCCTCATGGGCGCGGGCCTGTATGCGCTCTCGCTGCGCAAGACGGGCAAGCCGCTGCCGGCGGCCCCGAGCAAGACGCAGCTCCGCGAGCAGGCGGCGCTCGCCGAGGAGATGAAGAAAATGCGGATCGCCGCCGGGGCCGCCATGGCCTTCGGTGCGGTGGTCGTCGCGCTAACGCTTCTCTGAGATGGTCGAATTCTACACCAGTCTTCACCCGGTCGTGCAGGGCGTGCTCAAGGGCCTCGCCGTGATCCTCGTCATCTTCCCGATCGGCGGCGCCTGCTCGATGGCGGAGCGCAAGGTCTCCGCGTGGATCCAGGGCCGGCCCGGACCGAACCGCGCGATCGTGCCGTGGGTCGCGTGGATTCCGATCCTCGGGCCGTTCCTGCAACGCCTCGGGATTTTCCACGTGATGGCGGACGGCGGCAAGATGCTGTTCAAGGAGGACGCGCTGCCCGGGCACGTGAACAAGTTCTACTTCGTCCTCGCGCCCATCGTCGCGATGATGCCGGCGCTCACCACGGTCGTGGCCGTGCCCTTCGGCGCCTATCTCGACTCCGCCGGGCAGCTCGTCCCGCTCGCGCTGGCCAACGTCGACATCGGCATGCTCGCCGTCTTTGCGGTGTCGTCGCTCGGCGTCTACTCGCTCATCCTTGCCGGCTGGGCCTCGAACTCGAAGTATCCGTTTCTCGGAGGCGTCCGCGCCTCGGCCCAGCTCATCTCCTACGAGCTCTCGATGACGCTCTCGGTCGTGCCGGTGTTCCTGTGGGTGAACGCCCCCGGCCGCGAGGCCACGCTCGGCTTCGCCCGCGTGATGGAATTCCAGAGCCTGCCCGGCTTCTGGGGCGGCATGTGGTTCGTGTTCCTGATGCCGGTCTCGGCGTTCATTTTCCTGACGGCGCTCTTCGCCGAGACGAATCGGCAGCCGTTCGACATGCCGGAGTCCGAGGCGGATCTCGTCGGCGGTTTTCACACCGAATACGGCGCGTTCAAGTGGGGCCTGTTCTTCGTGGCCGAATACTCCGCGATGCTGATTGGCTCGGGCGTGTTCACGCTGCTGTTCCTCGGCGGGTGGAATCCGCTGCCGTGGGTGCCGCTGGCCGATGTCGCGGTGTGGCTGCACCTCACCGACCAGCCGATCATCCTCGGCGTCCTCTCGATCGGCATCTTCCTCGGGAAGGTCCTCGCGCTGATCTTCTTCTTCATGTGGGTGCGCTGGACCGTGCCGCGCTTCCGCTACGATCAGGTCATGGAGATCGGCTGGAAGAAACTCCTGCCCCTCGCCATCGCCAACCTCCTCGCCTACGCGATCGGGATCGCGCTGATTCAAAGATGAGCTCTCAGCCATCCGCTCTCAGCATTCAGCAAATCCAGGCCGGCGGTATCGCGGCGGGGCGTGCTGGTCTTTGGCTGAATGCTGACTGCTGAAAGCTGACTGCTCCACCACCATGGCCATCGTCCCACTCGAACGCAAACCGCTCACCTTCGCCGAGCGCACTTACATTCCGCAGGTGATGGCGGGGCTGAAGACGACATGGCAGCATCTCGTGCGGCCGAAAGAGACCCTCGAGTATCCCGAGCAGCGGCCGGCGATTCCGCCCGGCTACCGCGGCGTGCCGACCCTGGTGAAGGATCCGAACGGCCGCGAGAAATGCGTCTCGTGCCAGCTCTGCGAATTCGTCTGCCCGCCCAAGGCCATCCGCATCACGCCCGGCGCGATCCCGCCCGGCGCGCCGACCGGCCACGTCGAGAAGGCCCCGCAGGAATTCGAGATCGACATGCTGCGCTGCATCTACTGCGGCATGTGCCAGGAGGTCTGCCCGGAGGAGGCGATCTTCCTGCAGAACCAGTATTCGATGACCGGCTACACGCGCGAGGAGATGGTGAACAACAAGGCGCGCCTCTACGAACTCGGCGGCACGCTCCCCGACCAGCACCACAAGTGGGACGTGAAGAAGGCCGCCGAGGAACACGGCAACGACCGGCACTGAGATGAACCAAACCTTGAAGCGCAGAGACGCAAAGAATCGCGAAGATTCGCGAAGCAATCGGCGAGCAGCCCAAGCCTTCAGGCTCCTTGCGAACCTTTGCGCCGCTTCGCGTCTTTGCGCTTAGCTCCGAACCGATGGGCACCTTCCTCTTCAACCTCTTCGTCCTCCTCACGCTCGTCTCGGCGATCGGCGTCGTCGTGAACAAGAACGCCGTCAACGCCGCGATGTGCCTGCTGCTCTCGCTCGTCGGCGTCGCCGGGCTCTTCGTCGGCCTCAACGCCTACCTCCTGGCGTTCCTGCTGCTCCTGGTTTACGCGGGCGCGATCGTGGCGCTGTTCCTCTTCATCGTCATGCTGCTCGACACCAAGGGCGACGCCCGGCCGACGCTGCACCAGTTGCCGATGGCCGCGCGCATCCTGGCCATCGGCCTCGTCGTCGCCGGCGTCGCGTCCTTCGCCGCCCGCGGGAAGCTGCCCGAGCCCGTCATCGCGGGCGTCCCGGCGCTCGGCGCCTCGCTCAAGCTCTACGCGTATCAGCTTTTCACGACGTATCTGCTGCCGGTGCAGATCCTCGGTTTCCTGCTCCTGATCGCGATGCTCGGCGTAATCGTGCTCAGCAAGAAGTTCGACGGCCTGGAGGACATCAAGTGATCCCCGCCACCCTCAACGCCTACCTCGTCATCAGCGTCGCGCTCTTCGCGATTGGGCTGCTCGGCGTGCTCATCCGGCGCAACACGCTCGTCGTGTTCATGTGCCTCGAGCTGATGCTCGTGGCCTCGACCCTGGCGCTGGTCGCGTTCTCGCGCTACAACGGCACGATGGATGGCAACGTGTTCGTGTTCTTCATCCTGACCGTCGCCGCCGCCGAAGTCGCCGTCGGCCTCGCCATCATCGTCGCGCTCTTCCGCAAACGGCAGACGATCCAGATCGACCAGCTCAACGCGCTGAAAAACTGATGATGCTGTTTTCCGCCATTCAAAGGGTAGGGCGAACCGTCCTCGGTGAGCCGTCGCGCCGCGCGTTTTTGAATCTCACGGGCAACCGCACGCCGTGGCCGCGACGGCTCGGCGGGGACGCCTCGCCCTACCTGCCTTCTGCATGACGATGCCGCAGCACGCTCTTCTCGTCCTTGCGCTGCCGCTCGCCTCGGCCGCGGTCATCGCGCTGTTCCTGCGCCGCGCCGGCGGGATCGCTTCGGCGGTGTCGACGCTCACGGCCGCCGCGATCGCGATCATCTCCGTCATCCTCGCGCTGCATGGCGAGCGCTTCGAGCAGTCGCTCGACTGGCTGACACTGGGCTCCCTCACGCTCTCGCTCGGCCTCAAGTTCGACGATCTCGCGGCCCTGATGCTCGTGATCGTCGGCATCGTCGGGCTCTGCGTGCACGTGTTCTCGCTCGGCTACATGCACGACGACGGCGCACGCGCGCGCTACTTCGGCGGCCTGTCGATCTTCATGTTTTCGATGCTCGGCATCGTTTTTGCCGACAACCTTTTCATGATGTTCATCTATTGGGAGCTGGTCGGTTTCAGCTCCTGGCTGCTCATCAACCACTACATGGACCGCCAGTCCGCGGCCGATGCCTCGAAGAAGGCGTTCATCGCGAACCGCGTGGGCGACTTCGGCTTCCTGCTCGGCATCCTTTGGTGCCAGGCGCAGTTCGGCACGACGAATCT
>CAZENI010000007.1:28706-46443 GCA_964513055.1 uncultured Opitutus sp. | reverse complement strand
CTTTCCCGACCACTCGCTCGCCGGGCATACTTGCAGGAGCGTGAAGTGTTTTTCCCGGCGGTCGGCGAGGTATTCTTCCCACTCCCCCTCGGTCGCGCGCATGGGGACCGCCCACGCGGTGTCCCCGACCCAGAGAAACGGCGTGCCGTCGCCCAAGGTCAGGTATCGGCGATCGTCGCTGACTTTCAGGAAGCCGCGGCGGTAAAGCGGATTCTCGCCGCCATACCGCGCGACTTCGACGATGCCGCTGCGACTGTGGAGGCCGAGGTTGGCGCGATCGGAGCAGTCCGTCTTCCACTCCCAGGCGCCGGCCGCCGGAAAGGCGCAGCGGAAACGGAATACGTCGCCGCCGTCCCAAAAGCCGAGGCCATCGAGCGCGCGGCCGCCCGGACCCGTGAACCGGATGCGCACGGTCACGTCGGCGTAGGGGTTGTGGTAGTCGCGGGAGCTCGTCAACGCGTGTTCCCAGCGCTGCCAGGTGTGCGCGCTGGACGCCGCAGCCGACGGTGCCGGAGAGTCGGCGGCGGGAACCGCGATCGTCCCCAATGCGAGCAGCGTGCTCACGACGCAGATTCGAAGGGCGCGGAACGCCCGGTGCGAACCCCCGCTAGCCGAATCCGGACAGTCTGGCGAGTGGCTGGTTATTGGTTTCATGGTATGGAGTCCTAGCGCCCAGGCCGCACGTCGGACGGCGCCTTGTCCAAGTATCTCCCGTCCTGAAAATCGATGATCGTGCCGCGCCCGTGATAGGCGATGGGCTTGGGGTCGAGCCACTCGACGAGCGCGCGCTTGAGCGCGAAGGCGAAGAACTGGTTTCCGGCCGGCGAGTAGTGGCCGTTGTAGAGGCGCTTCAGGTAGGCGGCGGCCGGGATGCGAAACTGCGCGAAATCCGCGACGTGCGCATCCAGCGCGTCGAAGGTCGGGACGCCGCGCTCCTTCAGCCACTGCAACAACGCGACGTCCGCCTCGAGTTTCGGCGCCCCTTCGCAGGCGCGGAGGGCCGCGCGCGTGCCGTAGCTCAAGACGACCATCACGCGGCGTCCGTGCTGCGCGGCGAAGGCCAGGAGTTGCTCCATCACGTGCAGCGTGCTCGCGCGGGCGACATGATCGCCCAGCTTGGCGGCGGACTCGCGGCGGCTCGCCACATCGGTGAAGTCGAACTTCAGGTTCGCCCACTCCGCCAGACGGCGAATCCGTTCCTGCGGCACGTCGGGCACGCCGTCCTGCATCGCCGCCAACTGGACGTTCTCGTGGTCGGCGACGATGGCGCGCGTGCGATCGAACGAGACCAGCTCGCGCAACGCCGTTGGCGCGGGGCATGCGCTGGCAGCCTCCTCCCAGCGGCCGGAGTCGAGATTCACGCGCAGGTGGGTCCACGGGTTGCCATGAAACATCTCGCTCGAACGCTCCGAGTTGATGACGAAGCTGCGCCACGGCATCAGGGTCCGCCGGTGATCGTCGTCGTAGATGTTAAAGATCAAGCAGGACGTATACACCGCCGTGCGCTCCATGCGCCGCAGGCGCGCGAAGGCCTGGAACACGCCGTAGCCGCCGACGCCGAAGTTCCGGATCGGCTCGCCCAAGTGGGCCGCGAGATATTCCTGCCACGTCTCGCCGTCGCTGACCTGATGGCATTGCGTGAAACTGTTGCCGTAGGTGTTCACGCGGCACGCGCGGTCGGCGTAGTTGATGAGCCGGCGTTCGCCGGCCGGTCCGTAGCGGTAAACACTGCGCGAACCATCCAGGCCGTCGCGCTGGATGCTGTCGCTCGGCAGGTAGCCGAGTTCGGGATCGAACTTCGCCCACTGATTGTTCGGCGGCGGACGCAGGAAGGCCTCGATGTGCGCGGCGGACACCACGCGGCGATGGCGCGCTGCAAGCCACGCGTCGTAACGGAGCGGCCGGGCGTCACCGGATTTCTTGTTCGCGGAAACGTCGGCGGCGGAGACGCGTTTGGAAAGCAAGGCGGTCGTGCCGAGCGCGGCGGAGGCGAGAAATGTTCGGCGTTGCATGATGATCTTTGTCGGGGGAGATGGCGCTTCCCAGGTTTACCCCGCCATCGCGCCCCACGGCTCGATTTGGCGGAGCTTTTTCGCGGCGAGCGCGCGGTAGCAGTCCGGCAGGTCGAAAACCTTCAGCACGCCTGGCACGAGGCACGAGAGCGGCCAGCGATAGGTTTCGCTCTGCGCGACCTCGTAGTAGCTCGTGAGCGCGTTTTTCAAAGTGACTTGCGTGACGCCGTCGGAAATCACGGCGGCGAAGGTTGCCGGCAGCGCGCCCCAGCCGCGCGCGACGAGATGAATCTCGGCGTGGCCGCTGGCCCGCAGCCAGTCGACGACGCGGAGCACGTCGTGCGTCTTCTGGCCGACGTAGGGCGCATCGAGCATCAGGCCGTGGGCGGCATAGAAATAGTCGCTGCCGGCGCGGGTGAAGTGTTGACCCTGGCTCGTGGTCGTCGGCTGCGATTCGCCGACGCCGCGCACATCGCACGCAAACACCGCCGATGCCGGCTCGGCCGCCATCACGTCCGCGATCAGCGGCTCGCTGCGCAGCTCGGCGTCGGCCGAATGGTGCGCGACGTAAAGGATCGCACGCTTCACGTCGCGCGCCGGGCGTGAGTAGAGATCGACGTCGTTCAGGCGGTAGACGATCGCGTGGATGCCGGGCTCGGTTTCGACGGCGTAGGTGCCGGCGAAGCGCTTCGGGTAACGGCGGCCGGCGCTCGGGCGCAGGATGCGGTAGTCGGGCGCGACCGCGGCGTCGCGCGTCGGCAGCTTCAGCGCGTCGGCGAGCGCGCGTCGCAAGGCCGCTCCATCGAGTTGCCTGCGCTTCGCGGCGAGCGAGCGCGCGAGATCGCGCGTGGCGGTAAAGATAGTGGCAGTCGCGGACTCGCCTACCTGGCCGCTCGCGGTGCATTGCAGCGTCTCGTCTGGCTCGATCGTAAGCGCGGGTTCGGCGGAGGTCGCGGAGATCTGCGTCTGGCGGTTGAAACACGCATACATCGCCTCGCGGTTTGACTGCGAATATCCGTGGGGGTTGGGTCCGATGAAAAGTTGAATGTTCTCCTCCGCGCCGAGGAGGCGGTAGAGGTTTTTCAACCGGTCAAACGCTTCCTCGAGCCCACGCGCATCGAAAAAATCGAGCTCGCCGCCCAACAGGATCACCGGGCGCGGCGCCATTGCGGCGATGAAGTCCGCGTGATCGAGCCCGAGCGCGAGCGCGCGCGGCGGACACTGCTCGGTGTCGGCAGGAAGCTCATTTTCGAGGTTGCGCCGGAACGTCGTCACGAAGCAACTCGGCGCCGCCATCGTCCAGCGCGGGTCGGCGGCGCAGAGCCAAGTGGTCTGCGTGCCGCCGCCGGAATTGCCCGTCACGCCCACGTGCCGGGGATCCACCTCCGGACGCGTGAGCAGGTAGTCGAGCGCGCGGATGCCGTCCCACGCCATCCATGCGCCAGCGAATTCCCCGACGAGGTATTGCTGGTTGCCCAGGTGCAGGTGCTCGGCGACGCCGGGGCCATGCCGTGGCTTGAGGTCGGGCCCGACGCACTGGAATCGCTCGCCCTGCCCAAACGGATCGTAGAGCAGGCAGACGTAGCCGAGCCGCGCGAGCCCCTGCGCGAAGGACTGGTAGTTCCGTTCGGCTTTGCCATTGAGCGAGTGGCCGCAGGTGCCGACAACACCGGGGAGTTTCCCGGCCCGGCCCTTGGGCACGTAGAGATTTGCTGTCACCGGAAACCCGGGACGACTCTCGAAGATTACCTTCTCGATTCGGTAGGCGTCGCGCTCGACGATTCCGGTGACGCGGGCGTTGAGCGGCGTCTTGGCCGGCCAGGGGCCGAAGCACTGCTGCGTCTTCCGGCGCACCTCGCGCACGTAAGCCTCGGCGTCGGCCCGCGTGCGCAGCGCGGCGCGACGGGCGTTGGCGGCGCGCTCCACCTCGCGCCCGCGCGCGACGTAGAATTCCTGCATCATGCGGCCGAAGCGATTGAGCGGCGTAAGTTCAGGCGGCGGCGCCGCCGGCGCGGGCGACTTCGATTTGCTGGTCGCCTCCGCGCCGGTCAACGCCGGCGCGAGGCCGGAGAGGCCGAGGAGTCCGATACCGGCCTGCTGCAACGCAGTGCGGCGCGTCACGGCCGCGGGGGATGATGTAGGGTGCGGAGTCATATCGTTAGTTTGTTTCCCATACGACCTTCCCGCCCACCATCGTCAGCAGCGCTTTCGTGTCGCGGATCTTGCCCTCGGGGCAGGTCAGCAGGTCGGTGTCGAGGAGCACGAGGTCGGCGAGCTTGCCGGGTTCGAGCGAGCCGGTGCGGTCTTCAGTGAAGAGCAACTTCGCGTTGTTAATGGTGTAGAAGCGCAGGGCCTGCTCGCGGGTGAGGGCCTCCTCGGGGTGCAACTGGCCGTCGTGCCACTTCTCGCGGCGGGTGATGGCGGTCGCCATGCCGAGAAAGGGGTTGTAGGGATTCACGCTACGGAACGAACCAATCTTCTGCATATGGTCCGAGCCGCCGCCCACCACGCCGCCCGCCGCGAAGATGCTCTTGAGCGGTTGGAACCAACGCAGCCGATCGTAGCCGAACTGCTTCACCAGCGTGCGCGTGTCGAGGTAGAGCCACGCAGGCTGGATGTCCAGGACCACGCCGAGCCGGGCGGCGGTCTCGACGGCTGCCTTGCTCATGAAATTGCTGTGCGTGATGCAGGCGCGCGTCTGGCGGATGGGCAGACCTTCCTTCGCCAGCTCACCATAAACGTCCAACAGCGTGTGCACCGCACCGTCGCCCACGCTGTGCGCGGTGAATTGCAGGCCGCTCTCGACGGCGGCGCGCACCATGGGCTTGAGGCGGTCCTTGGGGATGAAGAGCACGCCGCGATACAGCGGGTCGCTGATGGAGTAAATTTCGCTCACGCCCCACGGCTCCCTCATGTAGGCGCTGCCCGTGAGCATCCCGCCGTCGAGGAACATCTTGATGCCGATGATGCGCACCCAGTCGTCGCGCTCCGTGTGCAGCCTGTGCCTGGCCACGGCGCGGACGTTGTCCTGAATCTTCGCCAGCTCGCCGAGCGAGCCGACGCCTTGGGAGGCGCTCACGCGGACGGTGAGCTGGCCCGCGTCGCGCAGCTTCGCGTAGCCCTCGATGGCTCCGAGGCTGGCGTTGCGGTCGGCGATGGTGGTGATGCCAACGGAGTTGTAGTCCTTGAAGAGCGCGACGAGCCGCTCGGTGCGTTTGGCCTCGGTGGGACTGCGTGCGCCGGTGTTGCCGGCTTTGAAGTAATTGCCCGAGGTGCGGAGGATGCCGGTCGGCTCGCCGTTGAAATCTTTCTCCACCTTGCCCGGCCTGCCGGCGGGGATTTGGAAATTCCGGTCAATCTTGTTGAGCTGGAGCGCGAGCGAGTTCACCGAGGCGTCCGAGCCGGTCTGGAAGGCGACGGGATGCCTTGGCGCAACGGAGTCCAGCTCCGCGCGCGTGGGGTAACGCTGTTCCTTCAGCCGCGTGATGAAGATCTGCGAGGTCGTAATCCACTGGCCCTCCGGCGCGACCGCCGCGCGCGAGCGAATATAGGCGAGCACGTCGGCGATGGATTCGATTTCCGGGATCTCGTGGTCAAACTCATGCATGCTCGCGCCGCTGGGGTGCGTGTGGGAGTCCATGAGGCCGGGGATGACGAGGCGGCCCTTCGCGTCCACGACGCGCGTGTTCGACCCTGCGAGCTTGGCGATGTCCGCGTTGCTGCCGACGGCGAGGATTTTGTCCCCGCGCACGGCGATGGCTTGCGCGAAGGAAAAATCCGCGTCCACAGTGGCGACCTTGGCGTTGCGGAGGATGAAGTCCGCCGGCTCGGCGGCGGATGCGGTGGTGGCAGCGACGAAGCTGATGCAGCCGGCAACCCACCACGAGAAATGGGCCGGGGCGCACGCGGGCAGCAGAACCCAGTAACGAAGGCTCATTTCTTGAGCGGGTTGAGTTCGATCCGGCGGAAGTAGATCTCGGCGCCTTCGGACTGGAAGAGGATCCTGCCCTCGGTCAGTGAGCCCTCCTTGGCCTCGTTTACTTTCACGCCGTTCAGCAGGTAGACGAGGTTGCCGCCGTCAGCGATGACCTCGTAACGGTTCCATCGGCCGGCCGGCTTCTCGACATCCTTGGCGCCGCGGAAACCCAGCACGTCCTTCCATTGCGGATCGCGGTGCTGCCAGTCGATGCGCCCGCGCGAATACAGCTTGAGCTCGCCGTTGGGATCCCACGACTTTCCCGTCACCGTCGCCTTCAGGGTCGGCCGGAGCAGCTCGCTCTGGCCGCGCTCAAATCCGCCGAGCACCAGAATGTCGCCCGTGCCACCCTCGATGATCTGCGCCTCAATGGAGCGCATCCAGGGGCTCGTGAACGTCGCGTTCACGTTGCCATCCTCGCCCTGGCAGTGGAGGAGGATGCCGCTGTCGCGGGCCCCGTTTCTGCGTGGTGCCCAAGTGACGGCTCCCCACCGGAACTCCACAATCAGGCGGTAGTTGGTGAATCGCTCTTTCGTCACGATGCCGCCCCAGTGCTGGCCGCTGAGACGAATCGCCGGCGCACCATCGATTTGGTCCACGACGCTAAAGACCCGGTCGGGATCCTCCCGGCCGTGCACTGTCTCCCATGTCGTGAAACGGGACAGATCCTTGCCGTTGAACAACACAACGGTCTCGCGCGGCGTGATCGGCGCCGCCAAAAAGGCAGCTCGGCTCCCGCTGAAGAACACCAAGGCGTATAGGCTGACCCAAACTGCGTGAATGAATTTGCCGGATTTCATGGGCGTTTTGCTCCCACGATCATCGCTGCCAGTTTTGCGCGCGCGGCAACGTAGGCCGCGGCATCCTTCTCCCACTGGAAAAACGAATCCGTCAGCGGGCGCACGATCTTCTCCGCATCGGCCCGCAGTCCAGCGCGTTCGAGCATGGCGAGGTATTCGTAGTCCTCGATCCCGTCGCGCAGCGCCTTCAACCGGATGCTCGGCGCGATGCCGTCGTAGCCCACGGCACGGGCAGGATAAACCAAGGAGCCCTCGCCGTGGTAGACCAAGCCCTGCTGGCCCTGCTGGAAGACGCCTTTGCCAGCGAAATAGGGAGCCTCCTTCCACGGATCTTCGACTCTGGCCCAGTGGGCCATGCCGCCCCAGTAGAGTAGGCCTTTGATTTGGTCGCGCCAAGCCATCCAGGCCGGCACGCGATAATTCAGCAGCGGGTAGTCGATGTGCCACCACGGTGAGGGCGGGCCTTGGCAAAGTGCGGTGTAAGTCCAAATGATCTCGCCCAAGGCCTGGCGCTTGGCGGCGTCTTCCTGCCGATGCAGAGAGAAAAGAGGACACCAGATATCCACCGCGCCGTAGAGTTCGCCCCAAGCGCGGTCCGAACCGCGCTTGCCCGGCTCCGTCCAAGGCTGCTCGACAACCATGACTTTCACCACCGACTTCGCGTCGCGGACAGCACGACCCCATTTCTGCACGTAGTGATAGTCCTCCTCCGTGTTGGGCTCGTCCTTGAGATAGGTGAAGAACGTGACGTCAGGGCGTATCAGTTCCGCTGCCAGCCGGTCGAAGCTTCTCAGCCATGCGTGCAGCTTCTCCCGCTCCGCCACGGGGTCCTTGACCGCGATGTTCGGGTGCGGGGTCTGCAGGGTGTTGACGTGGCGGGTGTCGATAAACGTCCTCAACGCGTCGACTTGCTTGGTGGTGAAATGATACGAGCCGTCATTGCCCGGCTGCGGTCTCAGCACTCCGGCGGGCGGCGTCTCATTGAACCGATGCCGACCGACCTCGTCAGCCACCTGGGCATCTACCGCGGTCCAATCCTGCAGCGCCGGCTCCTTGCCCGCCTTGGCGCGCTCGGCATGGTAGTTGCGCAGCCGGTCCGCGGGGGAACCGAACGCTGTCTGGAACGAAGAAACGCGTGGCAATTCGAAGTCCCACACGGTCAATTCCACCGCGACCGCGGTCACGGCGCGGCCGTCGTGGATGACACGATACGTGCCATGATATTTCCCCGGCTTCGCGTCGGCCGGCACAAGGAGGTCCACCCAGAAACCGTGCGTTTCGTTCGCGGGCAGGTCGAACGGCACGGCCTTGATCGGCGCGTCAGCCAGTGGTCGCCGCGTGAGCGGATGACGAAACGGGATCAGCGCATCGGGATACCAGCCGGGTTTGAAGTCGGTGTTGCGGTTGGTCGGTCGCGTCAACTCGTGTTGATGTTGCCGGTAGAGCACGGCGTCGCCGGCCCGGATGACGGCGCCGTTCGGGCCGGCCAGCTCACCCGGCTCGATGTTCACCCCTTTCACGGGCGAGTCGGAGCGCACGAGAATCTGGAAGGATTCCCACTCGCGCCGCGCGGCGGCGAGGGCCACGCTCCGCACCGTGCCGGCGGGCTCGTCGCGCAGCACATGCACCGTGTCGCTTCTGGCCCAGACCTGGCAGGCGCCGGGATCGCAGGCGGCCCCGATCGCCGGCGCGAACAGCGCCAGCGCAAGAAGGAGAGAAAAGTGGCTCTTCATGTTGGGATACTCTGCGGTGGTTGGTTTACACCTTTTCCGGAATCACAAACGGCGGCCGCTGCGCCTCGTGCACCAGGTAACGCGCGCGTTTCAGCGCCGCTTCGTCGCGCGAGCTTACCTGCGCGACATCGTCCGTCGCGGGATCCAGCTCAAGCCAGGGGCCGAGGGTGCCCCGCTGCTTCGCGAGATCGATGCCATGGACGTTCAGGTGCTCCTGCATCGACCGGCTAATCTGCGCGGCGGCGGGAACGGACTCCACGGCCCGCGCGATCGCCGCGGGATCGGCCGCCTCGCCGACGCGCAGCGAGATGTTTCCGTAATGGCAGAGCGCCGCCGATACGTGCCCGATGGTCGCCGGCGCCGCGAGTTCGGCGGCGCGACGATTTCGCACGGTGTTGAGGAAATTTTCCAGGTGCCCCCGGCCGCCGTCCCCGACGAACTTCTTGATGACCTTGCCCGCCGGATCATACGCCGCGCAGCCGATAAGCCCCGAGATGTAGCCGCCCTCGCAATGCGCAACGATCCCCGTGCGAATGCCGTTCACCTGATCCATCATCATCATTCCGGGTTTCGCCGGGAGCGCGCGGCCCTCGTAGATCACCGGCACATCATAGTCGTAGATCGCGATCTGGGTGTTGGGAGTGTCCGCCGCATCGTTGCGGCCGAAACGTCCGCCGAATCCGAGCACGCGCCGCGGCACCGCATCCGCCCCTATGAAGCGCAGCGCGGCAGTGAGCAGATGCACCCCGTTGTTGCCAATCTCGCCGTTGCCGGTGGCCCACGACCAGTGCCAGTCGTAATGCAGCTTCTCGCGCTCCAGCGGCACCATCGGCGTCGGCCCGCAAAACAGGTTGTAGTCGAGAGCGTCGGGATACCACGGATCGCGCCGCGCGATCGCCCCGCGTCCGCCGTAATAGACGGCGTGAATGTGCTTCAATTTGCCCAGCTCGCCCGAACGTATGTAGCGGATGCCCTCGGCGAGCCCCTGCTCGGAGGCATACTGTGTGCCGACCTGCACGATGCGGCCGTATTTTTGTGCGGCCTCGATGACCTTGCGCCCTTCCCACACCGTGTGGGTCATCGGCTTTTCGACATAGACGTCCTTGCCGGCCTGGCAGCCCCACACGGCTTGCAACGCATGCCAGTGGTTGCCGGTGGCGATGAAGACCGCATCGACGTCGGCCCGGGACATGATGTCGCGCGCATCGGTGCAGGTGAATGGAGCCGGGAGTTTCTCCTCCACCTCCTTCACCGCGCGCGCTATCGCCTGTTGGTCGAGGTCGCAGATCGCAACCACGCGAACGTCTTTTCGTCCGGAGAGCTGCTTGAGGTGGCCGCGCCCTTTGGTGCCCAAGCCGATGATCGCGACGCGGATCGCGCCGTTCGCGCCGACGGGCGCCGCGCGCGTGGTGGTGGGCAAGGCTGCGGCCACCAAGGAGGCACCGGCTGCAGCGGCCGAGGTTTTCAAGAATGAGCGTCGGGTGAGTGTGTTCATGGTCATGGTGATTTCGATTTCAGATACGAATTCGGGTGGTCGGCCAAAACGGGCTCGAGAGGGCTGGTGGATGACGCCGGCACGACCGGAGTCGCAGCGGCGGCGCGCGCGCGGTTCTCGGGCAGAGGCACAATGCGGGCGACGATGTCCTCGATGAACGGGGGCGCCGCGATCGGCAGCGTGCCCTCGGTGCGGATGACTTCGTCGTAGGCGACGATGTCGCCAGTTGCAGGCGCCACCCATTCCACCCGGTAGCGACCGATCGGCAGCGCGAGACTCGCGCGCAACCGCGGGGCGGGAGGACCTGGACAGAAAACCGAACTCGTGACCTGCCAGTCGACCGCCCCTTTGGCCGTTCCGCGAGGTTCCCGAAAATCGCTGCCGGCGAAATACTCGACACGCAGCCCTCCCGGCTCGCCCTCTGGGGTCTGCAATTGGGCGGCCGGGACGACCTCACCGGTCTGCCGCGCGCTCTGCCAGCGCAACCTCACCTGCCCTTGGCCCGAGGCGGCGATGTGCTCGATTTTCAGCGAGACGGGAACCCCCGCTTCGAGCTGGACCGTGGCCGCCTTTGCCGCGGCGCCGTGGTTGCCCCACGAGTCGACGACCAGCCGGTCGTCAATCCACATGCGCACTCCATTTCTGAACTGCGCCGTCAAAGTATGCACTTCCGAGAACCGCGGCACGAGACTCCCGGTCCAGCGCACCGTCGCGACGCGCGGCGGTGGCGGAGTTCTCGCGTAGAGCAAGTAAGCGGCGTCCCCTTGTGTCATCGTTCTAACGACCAACCCCGGCGTCGGCGGGCTGGCCAGCAGTTCGGGCGCGGGTGCGAGACGCCGGAGATCGAGCCCGCCCATGAACTCGATCAGTGTCCTCAAATGGCGGCGCTCCGCGGGACCGGGCGATACGCTCGCGCGCGGCCGCTTCACCCCGAGGGGATCCGACGGCCTGATGCTCTCGTCGGTCTGAATGTAGAGCCCCCCGCCCGCGAAGACGAAATCCCACGCCTTCATGCGCACGATGGCCTCGGTCAGGAACTCGGCCCCGATCGCGGAATTGCCGATGGGCCGCTGTTCAGTCGGCCGTTGGATCACCACGCTCGGATTCGCCAAGGTGTGATTCAGCACCGAAACCCGCCGGTCAACCTGCCTCGAACTCCCGCTCCCCAAGTCCCAAGCCACGAGGCTCGTATCTCCGGTCCTCTTCTGCTCGTCGATCAAGACCGTGGTCATGTGCTCTTCCCAGCCGGCGCCGACCCGACCGCTGGGACGATAACAGATCTCGTAGATCACGCCGTCGAAACCGCGCAGCTCGTTGACGATCTTCCGCACCAGCGCTTCCTGGATCGCGAGCAACCCGGCGTGACGATCCAGCGTGTAGACATCGAGCGAGCCCACGGCGATGCGGTTGATGTTGTTGGCCGGATGGAGGGGGCTGAGTGTCCACTGGATATCTTCACCCCGCGCGGGCGGGGCGACGAGGGTGAGCTTGACCACGATTCCGCGCCGGTTGGCCTTTTCCACAAAGCTCCGCAGACGCACGAAGAACCTCGGGTCGAACGTTTGGAGATCGAATTTCGCGCCGCCTCCCGCATAGCCGGGCTCTGTGCTGCGCGCCCAGGGCAGCAGCAGGCGCCCGGGTTGGGGACTCAGGGAGCGATCGGCCGCGGCCTCGACCATTGTGCCGGTCATGATCTGCACGATGTTCCCACGCCCAGCGGCGACCGTGTCCAGATACAGGTCGTGGTCGAAGTCGAGATTGAACACGGACCCCCACGACTCAGAGGCCCCGACGAGGGCGACCGGCTTTCCTCGCCAAAGAAAGTAGCGAGGATTCTCAGGGAGCAACCGCACCGATGATGAGGATGAGCGGACATCGGCTCCGTCCGCGGGCTTGCGCACCCCGCCGTGATGCTTGCAACCGAGCATCGATAACGACGCCACGACGGCACCAACCATTAGGGCGCGACGGGCCCTGGCGGAGCCGGCGGGTAGTTGAAGGGAAACGGGACGATTCATGTGCCGGGCAATCTCCTCACACCTTGTCCGGAAGGACGAACGGCGGGCGCTGCGCCTCGTGCAAAAGGTAACGCGCGCGTTTCAGCGCGGCTTCGTCGCGCGAACTCACCTGCGTGATGCTGTCCTTCGCGGGATCGATTTCGAGCCACGGGCCGAGCGCGAGCCGTTTCTCCGCGAGGTCAAAGCCGTGGACTCCCAGATGTTGTTGCACTGACCGGCCAATCGCCGCGGCGGCGGGGATCGCTTCCAGGGTCCGTGCGATCGTTGAGGACTCGGCTGGCTCGCCGACGCGCAGCGAGATATTGCCGTAGTGGCACATCGCCGCCGTCACGTGCCCCGCGGTCACTGGCGCAGCGAGGTCCGCCGCCCGCCGGCTCCGCACTGCGTTGAGGAAATTGTCCATGTGCCCGCGGCCACCGTCGCCGCCGAATTGCTTGATCACCTTGCCGGCGGGATCATGCGCCGCGCAGCCGACGAGACCCGAGACGTAGCCGCCCTCGCAGTGTGCCACCACGCCCACGCGGACTCCGTTCACTTGATCGAGCACGGTCGTGCCCGGCTTCGCCGGCAGCCCGCGGCCCTCGAAGATCAACGGCACGTTGGGATAGTCGTAGATCGCGAGCTGCGTGTTGGGGGTGTCCGCGAAATCGTCGGGTCCGAAACGTCCGCCGAGCCCGAGAACGCGGCGCGGCGGCGCATCCGCCCCGATGAAACGGCGCGCGATGTCGATCAGATGGGCGCCATGGTTGCCGAGCTGGCCGTTGCCGGTGGCCCACGACAAGTGCCATTCCCAATGCAGCTCCTCGCGCTGGAGCGGAATCATCGGCGTCGGTCCGCAAAACAAGTCGTAATCGAGAAAATCGGGATACCACGGCGCGCGGCGCACGCTCGGTTTGCGCGTGCTGAAGCAGATCGCATGGACCTGCTTCAGCTTTCCCAACTGACCCGAGCGAACGTAATCGATGCCCGCGGCGAGCCCGGTCTCGGAGCGATACTGTGTGCCGACCTGCACGATGCGGCCGTATTTCTCCGCGGCCTCGAGGACCTTGCGGCCTTCCCACACGGTGTGGCTCATCGGCTTCTCGACGTAAACGTCCTTGCCGGCCTGGCAGCCCCACACCGTTTGCAAGGCGTGCCAGTGATTGGGCGATGCGATGACGATCGCGTCCACGTCCGGGCGCGCCATGATCTCGCGCGCATCGGTGCAGGTGAACGGCGCGGAGCCGCCCGCCTCTACGTCCTTCAGCGCGCCAGCGATGGCCTTCGCGTCGAGGTCGCAGAGCGCCACCACGCGGACGTCCTTTCGCGCGGCCAGCCGCTTGACGTGGCCGCGTCCCATGATCCCCAAGCCGATGATCGCGATGCGAACCGCGCCATTGGCGCCGGCCGGCGCGGCGCGCGTCGTCGCGGGCAAAGCTGCCGCCGCCCAGCGGGCACCGGCTATTGCCCCGGAGGATTTCAAGAACAAGCGCCGGGTGAGTGTAGTCATGTCGGGTTCAATCGGCCAAATACCAGGGTTAAGATCGAGAGGTCTCAGTCACTCGATCACCACTTGGTAAACGTCATCGGGATAGAGCCCCTCGCACGCGTTGCGCTCGATGCGCAGGGGCTTCCCCAGCGGCTTGCCGTCGAGCAGCACCACGATTTGCGCCGCCACCGGATACACGTCCCAAGGCGCGTCCTTCAGCGGAAGCAGGTAGAAGCCAAAGTTGCTTGAAACAGAGCTGGCGACGAGCTGCGCCCCGTCCTCCGTCCTCAACTCCACCTTCAGATCGGTGATCTTGCGCGACTTGCCCGCCGCATCGGCGACTATGGGCGGCCAGATGTTCCCCGGGCGCTCCCAAATTTCTGTTCCGTTCGCCCGGACGAGCCGGATGCCGATGTGGTGACTCTGAGGGCGCGGGTAGATGCGCACGTTGTCGAACCAAGCCCGGCTGGTGACTTCCGCCGGTATCGCCGGTCTCGCGCCGTGGTTGCCGTAGAACTTGAGTTCCGCGTGAGCGGTGCGCAACGGGAGTTCCACCGGATCGCAGACCCGCTTCCACCCGTCCGCCGCCTTCACCGAGAACTCCGCCATGCTGGTTGTGCCGTCGAGCTCGATACGGCACAGGAAACCCTGACCAGGCGGATGAGGCAGCTCCAGCGACAGATTTTGGGGTGGCTTGAACCCGACCGGCAGTGCGGCACCCACCAGGAATTTCGCCGTCGCACCTTGGTCGACCATCAGGATTTCCACCCAATGATCCGGGCTGCGCGCGCCGTCCCCGCCGCAGAGGTGAAACGCCAACCTGTGCGGCGGCGAGCCAGTCGAGCGGACGTCCATTTCGCCGACCATAACTAGATCCTTGTGCTTCACCCCGCCCAAACCCCAGAAGCCGTTCATCTGGACGAAACCGCGGGCGGTGAGATCCAGTCGCCCGCCGTCCTGGCTGATCGTGGTGCGATCGGGGTTTCGATGATGAACCCGCCATAGTTTGGAGTTCATCTCGGGCGCCTCGAAGTCCTCGATCAGCAGCGCGCCGCGCTCGAACAAATTGACGGCGGTTGCGGCAGTCAACGGCTTTGGCAGTGCCGCCGGTTGGGCGTCGGCACCGCGGGTCCACGCCACCGCCCCCAGCAAACCGACGATGAATCTGGCGGTATGTTTCATTTTTGATTTATTCACGGTTCAACGCGGGGAACTCCAATTCAGCGGCGGACCGACACGCGGCGGGGCAACGGCGCCGTGGCCTCGGCTGCCGGGCGCGAAGGTGACAGCGAGGTCGAGCGTGCCCGAGACGGGCGCTTGCACAGTGAAAGCGGCCATCACAGTGCCGGGATTGGGCGAATCCCATTTCTCGCGGGATTCGGCTGTGTCTACCAAAGTCCAAGTCGCGCCGGTCGGTTGATGAATGCGCAGGCGTGCCATCGCGTCGTGTTGGTGAAGTTCCAAGCTGTCCGAGCCGGTTTCGCCGGGCATGGCGGTCGTGACCATGCCCCAACGCACGGCGACGCCGGGTTTCAAGCCGGTCAGATGATCCCGGACGAGCACACGGCCGTCCGGCATCAGCGCGATTCCGCGGTGAGCGGTGGCGGCCTGCCCGGCATAGACCGGGCTCAGGTCCACCACGGAATGGGGAAACGCGGGGTCGGCCGAGAAGCGGACGATCTGTGCCCTGCCGGCTGGAACCTGTAACGCGTCGTCAATGACGAGCGTGTTGTGACTGAGGCTGTTTTTCCGGAACACCGTCCAAGGGTTTGCCCGGTGGGTCTCGACGAGATGATAATCCTCCGCGCCCAGATCCACCGCCCAGCGCTGCCCATCCGCGTCGAGCACAAAGGAACCGATGTCCATCTGGCCGTGCGGCCCCGAGGGCGAGCCGGCTTTGAGGCCGACAAACACGGCGTTGGGATCGGTCCACGAACTGCGGTGCAACGCGATTGGCGCCGCGCCGTCGCCGGTCCAGTGCAGCGGCAGGCGGGTGTAGTCCGCGCCCCTGTCTTCTTGGGCCCACAGCAGCAGGAGTGGCAGGAAGCGATTACCGGTCTTGCCATTGCCCGGCGCGTCCAGCTCCCGGCGAAGGGCGGGACCGTCGCCGGCCAGCCAATCCGGCCGCCGATAGCGCGTGGCGAACCAATGCACCGCCGGCTCGACCTGGCGCCGCGAGCTGCCGTCTGCGAAATTGAACGTCGCGCCCGACGGCCCGGTGGCTAGTGCGGGAAACGCGCCCGTCTGATCGAAACCCGGCGCCCGATCGAGGCTGAAGTTCTGGCCGAGCGCGTGCTCAAGCAGCTCAATCAGGAGGACGTTGAAGGTGGTGCCGTAGGACCAGTAGCCGGGGCCCTCGGGATAGCTGCCCTTGGGCGCGAACGCCGCCATGGCGCGCGGCACATTCGCGAGCGCGCGGTGAATCGTGAGCGTGGCGGCCTCGCGATCGTCCTCGAGCACCGCCAGCGCGCCCGCGACCATGCCCGCGTGGCAGACCTGGCCCCAGTTGTTGGTCATGGTGGTCCAGCGGTTGTGCCGGGTGTCGAGCGGCACGCGGACGCCTTTCGTAAGAATGGCCGCGCGCACGTTCGCACGCGTCGGCTCGTCGAGCTGCTCGTGCAACCAGTCATAACCGATGGCCATCGCCAAGGTCATCTCGGCCACGTCGAGGAAGTGCGAGGGATTCCAGTCGGGGAACGCCGCGATGGCGTTCATTTCCCGCGCGGCGCGGTCGGCGTATTTCGACTCGTGCGTCAGGTGAAATGAGTGGGACAGCGTCAGTGACCGGTGCAGCGCGCGGCGGGATTCGGCGAGCAGCCGCCGGCCGAGGAGTTCGCGTTTGATGGGCTCGACGCCGAGAATCGCGTCGGCGTCGCGACGAATCCGGCCGGCAATCTCGGCGAACCGCGGCTCCTGCCGCACGCGCTCGCGCAAGCGCTCCCACGCACCGGGCCGCACGAGCAGGCGCGGCCGCGGTAGACCGAGCGAGTTCACCAACGTCCGAATCTCGCCCTCCGTAGCCGCCAGCCGGTAGGTATCGGTCGTGGCCGCACGCATCGAAACGAGCGCGGAACCCGCTAGCAGGACTAGGACAGGTTTTTGGAGGCCTGCGATCACGGTCGTTCGGAATCAGCGCGAGTTGGCGCGCAGGTGGCGGTCCAGAAATTCGTAGGCGGCCTGACGCTGGGCGTCGGGGAAATCATGCCGGCCCTCGGGGGACTGGATCTCGAGGTGGCCCGCGGCGCCGAACAACTCGTAAACCGGACGCGCCGCGTCCTGGCACTTCAACACACCGGGATGATCGAAATAATCATCGCTCAACGGGGCACTGGTGAAGACCGGCCGCGGAGCCAGCGCCGCCAGGAGGTCCGGGAAATCGAACGGCACCTGCTTCGCGTCGTTGCCGTAGACCGTGCGGATGCGCCGCATTTCCTTGTCGATCCCCCAGTTTTTCAAATCGCCGCCGCCGTATTTGGACGCTGCATAGTCGGGGAACGCGTTATAGCCGGCGCTGGTGACCATGACCTTCACGCGCGAATCGAACAGTCCCAAAAACAGCGTGTTGTAGCCGCCCAACGAGTGCCCGATGGAGCCGATGCGCCCCATGTCCACCTCCGGTAGCGTAGCCAGCACGTCGATCGCCCGCATGTGGTTCCAGATTCCCTTCATCCTCCCGGTCGCGTAGCCGCGCTGGTGCGGATCATATTTCAGATTTAGATCCGTGGTGTAATGCTTGTCGCGGTAGAGCCCGTAATACCAGTAGTCCGGCGCGATGACGATGTAGCCGCGCTCGGCGAGTTCCTGCCCGTAGTATTGCCGCCGCGTGCCCGCCGCGTCTGAGGTCGGCAGTTTTTCGATCAGCCCCACGACGAGTTCCTTGCCGTAACGGTTGGTGCCGTGGAGCGCGAGAATCGCGGGTGTCTTGCCGCGAAGATTCTTCGGCACGAGGAGAAACGACTCCACGCGGTCGTGTGGATCGACGTTGTAGGCGATCTTCCGCCGGACATAGGAACCGCAGTCCACCTCCTCCAGCACTTTCAAATCGAGCGGCACGCGGAACGCCGGCCCCGGCAACGGCCCGGTCGCGAGCTCGACGTGCGCGACGATTTGCCGGCGGCGGGCCTCCCAGTCCGCCGGCGTCGTGATGCGGCGCTCGGCCCCCTGCCCGTCCACCACGACAAGCAGCCGGCCGCGATCGAACGGCACCGGCTCGAGCGGGGCCGGCTGCCCGGCGC
>CAZENI010000007.1:0-28696 GCA_964513055.1 uncultured Opitutus sp. | reverse complement strand
CCCCCCCCCCCACCCCCCCCCCCCCCGGCCCGCTCCCCCCGCCCCGGGGCGCGGGGGGGGCGGGCCCCCCGGCGCTTTGTGCGACCGCGCGCCGGATGAGCGCGGTGAGTTCCACTTCCATCCTGGGAGCGAAGCGGCCCGGGAGCAGGTAGATTTTGTGCGAGAGGTCAGACTCGTAGCCGCCTTCCTGAATGAGGCGCGCCGTGGGGATGTAGGACGACACCTCGTTGGCGTAGCCGACCGTCATCGAGTGCTTTGTCGCCGGTAGGCTGCGGGCCATCGCGCCCCAGTCGGCGCACACCTCGCCCTCCATGGCGACGAGGGTGAGGTCCCCCAATTGCCAAGACTGGACCGCGTAGTCGAAGTCGCGGCGCGGGTCGGGAAACGCGAGCATCTTGCGCGCCCACCACGTGATCGAGCCGGTGACGCTGCCTTCGAGCGCCATCTTCTTGATCTCCTCCTGAGTCGGGCCCTCCTGGAGGCTCAGCTTGCCGCGCACGAGCGCCGCTCTAAGCCGGGCATCGAGCGGCTCCAGCGGCTGGCCCGCGCGGATACGCTCAAGCACCGTCTCCGCCAGCGCGAGCCCCGCGGCGTGGCTCTTGTCGGGACTCGCGGAAAACTCAGGCCGGCCCGTCGCGGGATCGCGGTGCACGACCTTGGCGTCGGCGCCGGCGCCGTTGACGAACATCGCGCGGCAATCCTCCAAATCGGCCTCGAGTTTGCGCCGCATCGCGCCGGGATAATCGGCCGACCACTTGTTGAGATTTCCCATGCTCGTGGGATGGCAGGCGTGGCCGACGACGAGCACTTGCCTCGGCGACGCTTCCCGCCGCACGCGCAGGATCGGGGTGTGCTTGTCGTAGCTGCCGGCCGGATAGGGCGCCCACTGGATGCCCTGCGGCCCCGGCAAACGGCGGCTCATGCCGATCTGGGCCTCGCCCCAACCATAGGCGACCTCGGCCGGCGCGAGACTTTTCAATGCTCGGTTGGCGAGCTCAAGCAACGTCGTCTCGAGAAAGCCTAGATACCAGACGTTCACGTCCCCGATAGAGGAACTGGTGCGGAAGTTGACCGCGGGAGCCCAGTGCGTGTGCGAGGCGGTGAAACACACGTTTTCCTCGGGGATGTCGTGCGCCTTCCTGATTTTGTGTCGCACGGCGTCGATCGTGATTCGGCCGAAACCGAGCAGGTCCGCGGTGAACAGGATCGCGCGCTTGCCGCCCGCATCCTCAAGCACGAGCGCCTGGGCGAGCAGAGGCGATTCCGATCCGTCCATAGTCCGCGAATTGGCGAAGCCCGACGGCATGATGGGCATGCCGGACTTCGGCGTGATGTCGGCCTCTGCGAAGCCGGCCTTCCAGTTGTGCGGCGATCCGGCGGCGGCGGCAGTCAGGCAGGAGCTGAGTGTGTAAAGCAAAACGGCCGCAAAGACCGCCTGCCACGCACGGGTTGATCGGGCCGAGATTTTTTTTGGTGCGCTCATGTTAACGAAGTTCCACCCGCCGGACCTCGACGGAGTCTATAATGGCTTGGCGGTTGTCGGCGGGCATCATGAAGTAGAGGCTCACGGAGGTAGACTCAGGCCCGGTCGTGAACCCGATCGAGCGCGGCACGAATGCCGGGGAGTTGATGCTGATGTGATCGGTGCGAGAGCCGTAGCCACTCGCCCCAAAACGAAACCACGCACCGCGCACCCACGCGGTCGCGGCGTAGGTCGTGTAGGGCTCAAGGCCTTCGAGCGTGAACGAAAAATAACCCTTCTTCATCAATTTCACGCACGGTCCACCGCCCGGCCCTCCGTCGGGAACCACCACGGGCTCCGTGGTCCCTGTTTTCCATCGCGCCAGTTCCCGTTGGTCGAACTGCACGGCACCAAGCAGATCCGGCCCGACCAGTTCGCCACGCCGAATATCGATGTCGTCGATCAAGGCCTCGCCCTTGTTGTCTTCCGTATAGAGCGAGAATTTGACGTCCACATCGCCCTGCGAAGACCCGGAGGCGAGTTCCGGCCGGAAGAGGAGCGTGGCAAGTTCGTATTTGCCGGTCGCGGGCCTCGCACCGGCGAAGAGATGCTTACCGTTGGTTTCCTTGTGCGTCTCCGCATAGGTCATCTCGGCCCTGCCCTGCACCGACTGCAGCCAGCCACGCGCAACATAAAGCGCGCCCGGCTCCAATCCTCGGAGCACCTGAACCGCCCTCGTGCCCGGCACAAGATGCAACGCGGCGCGCCCGGATCGAACTCCGCTTTCGGTCAGCCTGGCCCCAGCGCCGGTCAACGCCCAAGGCTCCGGTTTGCCCAGCTCGAAGCCGGGATTGACAGCGAGATTGCGCCGCGGCGGATTGACCGGCGCGCGGGCGACAGTTTGCTCCGGTGCCGCAGGAGCAGCGGACGCAGCAGCCGTGGCGCGCGTGGCGTCCGAGCGGACCAATCGCACGACGGCGTCGTGCCCGATCCACGGAGACACCAGCTCGATTCGCCGCCCGCCCTCGACGGCGGCTCCGCGGGCACTCGCGCCGTCGTGCGCGCGCAGCCATTCGACTTCGAGCCGCCCGGGGACCGCGCTGAGGTCGAGCCACAGCCGGGCGGCGCGCGCCGGGTCGGCCTGTGTGGTTCGGCCGGCGCTGGTGCTATTCGGATGATAGGCGAGAAACTCGTCGCCGCCGCGGCGCATGAGCTTGGGCGCATCGGCCGCGACGCGACCGTCAGCATCGCGCACCAAGGCCGGCGCCGCCGAAAAATCGGCGAGGTCGAGCGCACGCGTGGCGAAATAATCGCGGATGACGCGCACGGAATCGAGTCCCGTGAGAGGTTGGTCGAAGACGGCGGCCTTGCGGGCGTGATACGCGGTGGGTTTGCCCGCGGTCTCGCCGTAGGGCTGCACCACCCACCAGCGGCCGCCGTAGTTGGTGGAACCGCCGGAAAGCAGCCACGACCAGAACAGGCGCCTCTGCCAATAACGCATGTGCAGCGGGTCGCGCTCGGCGTGATCCTGCTCGTAGCGATCCTCGCCGAGGAAGACGGGTTTCGCGAACGCGTGGTAGGGCGCGTATTGCGCGGCGCCGAGATCGTGCGCGTGCTCGATGTGGACGTAGGTGGCCCAGTCCTCGGCTCCGAAGACAAACGGCAGCCGCCGCGCGTGCCCGGTGGAGCGCGGGTGCTGCCACGGATCGTGCCGCGCGAGGTAGGCCCCGACCTCGCGGGCGAGCGCGTTGTTGTTCGGGTTTTTCTCCCCGTAGTGGGCGTCGTTGACGAACAGCCAGAACAGCTGCGGGTAGGCGGCGAAGCGCGCGACGAGGTTGCGCAGCAGCCGCTCGCGCTGCACCGGCGTCAGCGCCACCCAGAAAAGACCGTCGCGAGCATAGCCCTCCAGCGGAAACAGGATGAGCTGCACGGCGATGCCGGGATGCGCGTCGAGCAGCATCCGCAGGCGGCGGTCCGCAACCTGGAGCTTCTCCAGGCGGAAACGGTCGAGCGTCGCGTCCGCGAAAAACCAGCTCCGCCACTGGTCCTGCGATTCGCTGAAACCGGCGCTGCTGCTGGAAAGGAAGCAGCGCACCGAGGTGATGCCGCGCGCGGCGTCGTCGGCGATGTAGCGGCGCGCGACGGCGTCGGTCACGGGCTCGCCGTTGCCATCGTGCGCACAGAGGAGGAAATAGGCGGTGTCGCTCAGGTTGAGAAACCAACGCCCGTTCTCCGTGATCCAGTGCCGCGGATTCTTCGGATGCGGCAGCAATCGCCCGGGCAATTCCGACGGCACCGCGACAAACTTCCCGCGCCGGCCGTGCAGCGCGGCGTCGGTCGCGCACTCGCTCGTCCACGTCCACTCACCGGCCTCGCTCACATACGTGCGGGCGCGCCACACGTCCTCGCCATCGTGAAACGCGGAAACGGTCACCGCGCGCGCCGCGCCCGACGGCGGCGTGAAGCGCACGGTGACGGGCACGTCGAACGGGTTGCCCACGACTCGCCCGCCGCGCAGCTCCACCTCGCGCACGCCGAACACGCGCGCCTTTTCGCCGGTGGAAAAGGCCGGTGGCTCCGCGCCGCCGGCCACAACCGAGAGGATGAGCCCAACAGAGAGGGCGAGGCTGCTTGGTTTTCTGGCCCGCACTCAGAAGGTTCCCTTGATGCCGAAGGTCCAGAACGAGCCCCAAAATTCGCGCAGTTGAAGCTGCGCGTGCTCGGGCGTGCTGGGTCCGGACCGCTCGCGTTGGTCGCCAGCGTCGGTCACGTTGCGCAGGTTGACGAACAGAGCGAGCTTCCTCGACAAGGCATACTCCCCGCTCAGGTCGAGGTAGAGCCGTTTGTTCTCCCAGACGAAAGTGCCGGGCTCGATCCCGCGGCCGGTGATTACGTTGTTTCGATCGCGGCCACGATAATTCCAATTGGCCCGCAACTTGTATTTCTCGCGTGAGAGGCTGAGGCCCCAGCTGTAGGTCCGCGGGACGTAGCCGGCGAAATTCGCGGACTCCTCGCCGGTCGCCCGCTGGGCACTCGCATTGGCGAAGGCCTGCACGCCGCGTGCCCAGTGCGGCAGGAACGTGAGCGCCTGCTTGTAGTTGAAATCGACGCCGGTCATGCGCACCCGCGACGACAGATTGCGTTGGGTGGAAACCTCGTAGTCGCCGTAGGTGTCGGCATCGAGGCTGTAGAGCGAGAGGAACTCCGGGGTCGCTTGAAATACGGTGGCGCCGAAGAAATTCTCGAAATCGCGCCGAAACGCGCCCACGGAAACGAGGCCGACGCGCTCGAAATAGTATTCGAGCGTGACCTTGGTGGTCTTGGCGCTCCACGCCTTGATGCCGGCGTTGGCGACGGAAATCCGGTTGGTCGGGCTGGGCAGGCGCTCGGTGTCGGGTAGATTCAGGGCGCCGGCGTATTGGGAGTAGTTGGGGCGTCCGACCGACCAGTAGTGGCCGGCACGCGCGATCAGGTTGTCGCGCAGGTTGAAGCTGGCGTTGAGGCTCGGGAACCAGCGCAAATATTCTTTCTTCGCCCGCAGGCCGCGATCAAGCGTGGTCAGCTGCACGGCGGCCAGGGAACCGGCCGGCTGGATCAGCAGTGGCGTGCCGGTCGGGCCCAGAACGACCTGGCCGCGGGCGTCACGTTGATAGTTTAGCGTCGGATCGAGGAGCCGGCCCTCGGCCTTGACGTTGGTCTGCTCGGCGCGGATGCCGCCCACGAGCTTCAGTCGCCGTTCAAAGAACTGCAGGTCTCCGCGCATGTAGGCGGACGAGATGACCTCCTCGGCGTATTTGGAGTTGGCCGCCCTGTTATTGTGGGCGGTGGCATCGTTGGTGGTAAAGTGACTTGGGTTGGCCCGGTAGAGATCGTAATACTCCACGGTGTCGACCCACTGCGTGGGGGGGAAGCCATACGGCGGGATCCGCTGGGAGATGCTCTCGTCGAGAGTGACGATGGCATTGTCGTCGGCCGTGTTCGATCGGCCATCGGCGCCGACGTGCGAGAACGACCGGTTCTCGCGGCGAAAATCGCGGGCCGCCTGGCGGAGATCCAATCCGGCCTTCAACGACACGGGAATGCGCCCGTAGAAATCGCGCCGCAGGTTGGCGTAGGCGGTGCGCTTCGTGTCGATCCCGTCCACCTCTTGGGTGTTGCCGGTCGAGAGCGAATAGTTGCTCAGATCGTGGGGATTGACGGGCGCGCCCGTCGTGGCGTCGGCCACGGAGATCGTGGCCGGTCGCAGGTAGTTGATATCGTTGAAAGCGATCCTCAGGTTGCTCCGCAGGGCGATGGTGGAATTGAAGAATCCCTTGGAGATATCGCGAATGTGGCTGGTCCCGCGCGAGAGACCGACACCGGCCTCCGCTTTCCACACCGGGCCGTCGTGCCGATACCTCAGCCCCGGCATGTAAGTCGTGCCGTTGAACTCGTAGTCGCCACCCTGGACTGTGGTCTGCCCGGTGCCGCGGACGTTGGTGGGAGTGAAATCGCCCGGTTCCACGCGCAGCAGCTGGTAGTTCAAACGGCGCCCGTTGGTCATCGAGGTGTTGTTCGCATACTGGAACGAGAATGACACCGTGTCGTGCGGCGTGAGCTTGAAATCAAGCGTCGCTCCGATCGACGCGCGCCGGGTCACCTTCGTGTCCACGTCGAAGGAGAAGCGCGAAAGGTAGGGCTTGTCGGGAGTGGTGTCGGGATACTGGCTGGCCGTGCCCGCGACGAGGCCGGTGGTCGCCAGGCCGGCGCCACGCCAGTCGCGCACGATGATGTCCTCCGTCGTGTAGTTCGTCGAGGTCCCGCCGGAAACGGTGAAGCCAAAACGCTTATTGACGGGAACGATGTAGGAAAAATCGAACCCGGGGTGGATCTTGCGCGTCGGTTCACGGCCCGGTCCGGGCGTCTTGCGAAAGGTCTTCTCCGAATCGCGTAACATGAGGAACGCGCTGGTCGTAAGGAGCGGCCGGGAGCGCTCAAAGGCGCTGCGGGGCACCATGTTCACCGAGCCGGCGAGGGCCGAGCCCGTGATCTCCGGCGTGGGCGTGTAGGCGACCTCGATGCGCGCGATGCTATTGAGCGAGACTTGGTCGAGGTTGACCTCGCGCCCGGTCCCGCTGCCGAAGAACTGGTTGGCGCTCGCGAGATCAAAACCGCCGACCGTGATGGGCACGTTGCCGGGCGACACGCCGTTGATCGAAACCGAGTTGGCGTCGCCGCTTTCCCCGACGTGCATGGTGATTCCCGGCAGGAACTTCATGAATTCAGCGACGTTGCCCTCCGCCATCGAACCAAACTCGTCGGCGGCGACGACGTTGACGATGTTGGGGGCGAAACGCTGCTCGTTGATAGCGATGGCGGCTCCCTCCATCTCCTTCGAGGCGGAGACGACATATTCGCCCAGCTTGACCACCGCGCCGGCTGCCGTCCCGGGCTTCTGAAACCCTTCGAGGGCGATGTCATGCGTGGCGGTCTGCCCGACGGAGATGGTGACTTGGCTCACACTGGCGACGAGCCCGGTGAAGAACGCCTTCACCTTCGCCGTCCCGGCCGGAACCTGAGGCAGCCGATAGTAGCCAGCCTCGTCAGTGTAGGTTTCGAGGGTCGTGCCCTCCACGGTGATCCGGGCCTTTTCGAGATACCCGCCGGTAGAGAAATTGGAGACACGGCCGGCAATTGCGCCGGTGCCAGAGGCGGCGTGGGCGGCGGGTGCAACGCACAGAGCGAGCGCCGCAAGCAGCTTGGTTAGGAGTCTGGGTCTATTTGCCTTCATCGGTTATAGATTTGGATGGGGTTAGGGGCGATGGGTCGGTTTCCGATATAGACTACGAGGCAACGCCCGGCTTTGCTTTAGCCGCCCCGCACTAAGATGTCGCCGCAACGACGGTAGGAGTCCCAAGGCCGTCGAGTAATTTCGTCCTCCCGCCAGTTGGTCGGACTCCTTGAAGACTTATTCTCGAGATGGACGACAAAGGCCTCGCTTGTCTTGTCCGGAGCCGCATCAGGCCCGTGCCTGCGAGCAGACGCTGCAGCGCCTCCGGTGGCGCGAAGGGGCTGCCTTCCATTCGATTCGTGCGGATGCCATCGACGGTGTTGGCGTCATGATCACGCCGCTGCCGGATTGCTCCGAGAAGACCTTCAACGCCGACTCGGCGCTTTGCGCCGCGATGTTGAAGAGGAGTGTCACCTCGGCTGGTTGAACGAACACAGTCTGGCAGAGCAGTGCCACGGCAATGCAGAGAAGATTCTGCAAATGGAGTCGGTGCCGCGCACGCGGCCAGCCGAGGCTGAGTGGGTTTTGCACTGTGCTTGGGGCGCAATCTGCCTATGAAACTTCCGGCCTGCGGCGAATCCCTAAACAGGCGCCTCGATTTTCGCAAAACGTCCCGGGCAAACGCTCAACGTAACCCCGGGACCAGCAATCAAAGTGTGCACGATCGAGACGTTCTCACCGGCCGGATAGAGCAGCGGTTTCACCCAGCTTCGCCAGGAGGAGACATCTCAGACCTGCTTCGTCGTTCGTGATCGTAGGCGGTCTGTTCAGCTCACTGGAGGCTGAGCATGAACGCCACCAGATCGGCCAGCACGTTCGGCTCGACCGCGCGGTCGAGGCCGGGCGGCATCAGCGAGAGGGCAACAGGCTCCAATTTCACGATCGCGGAGCGTGGCACCGCGTTCTCGCGACCGTCGGCGGTCAGGACGACGATGCTGTCGGCGGCCTCTCGCGGAATCGTGCCGGTGACGGAATTTCCGTCACGGGTGGTCACCTGAAAAGCCTCGTAGCCGCGCGCGATTGTGGCGCTCGGAAAACTGATGGCTTCGAGCAGATCGCGGGGCGTGCGACTCAGGCCGATGTGCGAAAGGTCCGGCCCAAGGATGCCGCCGGCGTCGCCCACCCGATGGCAGGTCACGCAGGCGCCTGCACCGGCGAGAAACGCGGCGCGCCCACGCGCCGGATCGCCTCCGGCGGTGAGCGCCTCGAGTTCGGTCACGCGGCCATCCTTGGCGACGTTCTGCCCCATGATTTCCGCGATCAGGGGCGAGGCGTTCTCGTAGGCGGGCGGCGGGAAGCGCAGAAACGCCATTTGCAGCGTCTGCGGCCGCACCCCGAAGCGGCCGGGCGACTGCTTGAGTTGTCCCAGCAGCCGGGCGGCCAGCACAGCATCGACCGGGCCGCGCTCAAACGCCCCGAGCAATTGCTGCAATTCCACCGGACCGGCCCCGGGCATCAGGTCGGCCAGCTTCAGCAGTTGGGCGCGGCTGAGTTTCGCGGCACCCAGCGCCGCGGTGGCTTGGAGTCGCCCCTCGGGCGTCCCACCACGCACAAGCGGATCGAGCAGCAGGTCGAATGCGGCAGCGTCGAGGGTGGTATCGGCGCCGGTCGCGAGCCGCAAGGCCGCCATCCGCAGCTGGGCCGGTCGGTTCGCGTCACGACCGACCTCCTGCAAGGCCGCCGAGAACCCGCGCTGCCGGTGCGTCGCGACGGCGCGCAGCGCCGCCTGCGCGAGGGTGACATCCGGCGAACGCAGGGACGAGTCGAACAAGTCGCGCCAGCGCTCGTCCCATGCCTTGGGCGCACCCGCGATCGCGTCGAGCACCACCTCCGGTTTCAGCGCCGGAGCGGGCGACGCACGCAGCCAGTCACGCACCTCCGGCGCAGGCAGGAAGGCGGTGAGCAGGCGGGCGACGACACCCTCGGTCGCATGATCCCGCGGGCCGGCGACCACGGCGGCGAGATAATCCGCTGCCGCGCGGCCCCATTCCGGATGACGGATGGCGATTTCCAGCGCCGCAGAGCGCAGCGCCGGCTCCGGGTCGCGCAAAGCCGCGAACACGGGCGCAGCGCCAAGTCCGCCGCCCGCGCTTGCATCCAGCGCGATCATCGCGGCCCGGCGCACCAGCGGCTCGCGACGATTGAGCAGCGCCTGCGTTTCGGCCGGCGCATCGATCTCCATGAGCGCGTAGATCAGGGCGTGGGTGAGGATCGGATCGTGCGGACCCGCCGCCGCGGCGCCCAGAGCAGGAATCGCCGTCGGGTTGCGCAACCGGCCGAGCGCGCGGGCCGCCTCGCGTTGCACGCCCGGCGACTCGTCACCCAAGCAGGCGATCAGCGCCCCGGCCGCCTCGCGATCGGTCGTGACGAATGCACTCTGGCACGCGACCTCACGGATGCGCGCATCGGGATCGCGCAGCGCGCGTCGCGCCCCGGACTGCGCGGCGGGTGAACCGATGCGGGTAACCGACCACACGGCGTTGCTGCGGGCGAGGTAGCGGGCATCGCCCAAGGCACTCGTGAGCGCGGGTATCGCGGCGTCGCCACGCCGCGCGAGTTCCGCGAGCGCGCGGTCGCGCACGACCATCCGCGGGTCGCCGAGCAACGACGCGAGCGACTCGGGTGAGCTCGCCTGCCACGCGATTCCGTTTCCCCGCGGATCGGCCGGCGCGCGCGCGCCGATGCGACGAATGCGGTAGATGCCGCCCGTGAGCTCCGCCTTGGCCACGACCGAGGTCGGACAGCCGCGGCGAAACCATCCGCCCGTGGCGATCACGAGCAGGCTGCCATCGGCGTCCTCGATCACGTCGGTGAAGTGAGCGCCGGGATCGGCGGACGTGGCGAACGTCTGCGCCGCGCCGCGATAGGTTGCGCCACTGCGCTGGAGCGGCACCCGCATGATCCGGCGCGTGTTGAATTCGGCGTAGAAGAGATTGTCCCGATACTCGGCGCCCCATGATCCGCTGCGCGGCAGCGCGAGGCCCGCGGGCGCGACATGCCCGATGAACGCAACCGGGGGCAACAGGTCGCCCGTCCGCTTGAACTCGGCGAGGACCGGCCCCTGGTCGGTGCGCGGATAGACGCCGCCATGGACCCAATGCAGGATTGCGTCGCTGCGCGGCGAGCCTTGGACGATGTTGGCCGTGCCGAAAATCTCGCCTTCCTGATTAAAGGCGACCTCCACCGGGTTGTCCATGCCGCCGCCGGCGTGCACCTGGATGTCGCTGCCGTCGGGACGGCACGACCAAATCCGCGCGCCCAGGCCCTTCGAAACGAGCGCGCCACCGGACTTCTGATACACCTCGTGGCCTTTGCGCCCGTGGCACCAATAGAGGCGTCCGTTGGGATGGAGGAAGGGGCCGTGGACATCGGCGGCGTTGCCGTTGGACTTGAAGCCGGTCGCGAGGAGCGCGCGCGCATCGGCGCGGCCGTCGCCGTCCCGATCTTCCAACCGCCAGAGACCGGGCGCCGAGGTGACGAACAGCGCTCCCTCGTGCCACACCGCGCCCATAGGAAAGGCGAGCTGGTCGGCGAAAACCGAGGAGCGGTCGAAGATGCCGTCGCCGTCGGTGTCCTCCAGCATCGTAATTCGGCTGGGGCGCTTCGCATCGAGTTCCTTCTCGTCGAGATTTACGCCGGCGTTTTCCGCGACGAAAAGGCGTCCACGCTCGTCGAAATTGCCGAGCATGGGAAAGGTCACCAGCGGCGGCAGCGCCACGGGGATGACTTCAAAACCGGCGGGAGCTTGAATCGCCACCGGCCGCGGCGCTGCGGCGGGAGGCTGGGCCACCGCGGCAACGGCGGCGGATGCGATCGCCATGAAGACGAAGGCTGGCGCACCACGACGGAGCCGAGGGAGAATTCGCATGGGGGTTGAAACGAAGTCGGCCGCCTGCCTTCAGGCTTTTCCCAATTTATTGCGGTGCGCCCAGACTTTCTCAAAGGCCTTGGCGTATTGCTCCACCAGCTCAGGCTGCTCGGTGGTAAACATCGGCAGCGAGATTGAAGTGCGGTTGGCCTGCTCCGAGCCGGGCAGCTCCGGAATCGTCGGCGCGTGGTGCCACCATTTCGCCTCGGCATACAAGGTCATCTTGTGCTGCAGCGGATAGCCGTTCCCGCCGGCCCGGACACCTTCCGCGAGCAAGGCCTTCACGCACACATCCCGAGACATCCCCGCTTTCGCCTCATCGATGAACAGCATATTCCACGCATAGTAGATGCGTTTCATGTCGGGCCGCGCGGCTTGCTCATGGAGACCCGGCAAATGCAGGATGCGATCATTGAGCCGGCGGATTTGCGCGGCGATCTTGGCGTTGCGGTCCTCCAGCCCACGCAACTGGCTGCGGGCGAGAATCGCGGCCATCGGATGCATGCGGAGCTTCAACCCCAGTCCCGTCCCTTGATATTTCCGATAGGGGCTGTTCTCGGGGAAACTTCGCGGCTTGTCGTAATGCCCCAACGTCGAACCACGCTCGAAGTCCGCGCGCTCCTGATACACGGCCATGCCGCCCTCCAAGGCCGGCAACGGTTTGGTGGCCTGAAAGCTGAACGCACCCATCCGGCCCCACGAACCCACGGACTTTCCCTGTAGCGAGGCGCCGTGCGCCTGGCACGCATCCTCGATCACGATCAGGCCCTTCTCCTTCGCGAATTCGCAGATGCGATCCATCTCGCAGGGGAGCCCGATCCAATGCACCGGCAGTATCGCCTTGGTGTTCTTGGTGAGGCGGCGCTTCGCGTCCTCGAGATCGAAGTTAAGCGTGCGCGGGTTGACGTCGACGAACACCGGCACGAGCCCGAACATCCGCATCGGTGTGATCGTGGCGAAGAACGTGTAGCTGGGCACCATGACTTCGCTGCCCGGCGGCAGATCCATCGCGAAGAACATCGTCGTGAGCGCGCTGGTGCCGTTGCAATACGCGCGCACGCGGGGGACCTGGAAATGTTTTGCCCAGTCGGCCTCGAGCAGATCGATCGGCCCGTAGCCGGGCTCGCGTAGGAGCTTTAGGATCTCGCGCTCCTCCTCCTCGCCGTAGAGCGGCCACTGCGTGGCGCGGCCGTGCGGGTGCGTGACGGCCTTGGGTCCGCCGTTCACCGCGAGCGTTTCCTTCGCGGCCGTCGAACTCGGTTCAGCTGCGGTGGCAGGCTGATCCGCCAGTAACAAGCCGGCGATCGCGGTGCCAGTCGATTTGAGAAACGTGCGCCGGGAATCCTGCAGTGATGGCCGATTCGCCTGGGCTTTGATTGGCTGGGTTTTCATAGGTGTTCCAAATTGGCTCTGAATTCATGAACCGATCGCGCGGCGCAGCAGATTCCGCATGATGCGCTGCACGCGTTCGTCGGGGCCGTGCGGACGATTCCAGTGCGACCACGGCAGCATGTGTCCGGGTGGCGAAGCGAGCGCCTGTGACCAAAAGATCGTGGCGGCGTTGAAGACAAAGTTGTTCTTCGGACCGGGATAGACGGTCGCGGTCCAGTGCTGCGCGACCGTGCCTCCTGACCATGCGGTGCCTTCCGCCACGACTTCAAGGCCGGGGATCTTCGCCGGGTCGCCGTGATATTCCCAACCGACCAAGCCCGGAATCCGGTCGTCCTTTTTCATGCCGGTGCCCTCAAAGATCCAGTGATCCGGTCTCGCCACGATCCAGTCGCCACCGCCGTTTACCGGGATGACGTTGATGGCCCCTATGAGCAGTCCCTCATCGGGCCCGATCGTCGTGTAGAGCTTTCCTTCCCTCTCTCGGAATTTCATTTGCCGCGCAAGACCGCCATAGGGCGCTGTGCGGCGAATGCGGCGGTTCGGCGTTCCGCCGTCGTTCGGGCTGAACGGGCTCACCCAGCAGACCGCGTTTCCGGTGAGGAACATCAGGTTGACCCCGGCGTCGCGCATCGCGGCGACGCTGTGGTAGGCACGCTCGTCCCAATACTCGTCATGCCCAACACTCAGGAACGCCTTGCACTTCATCCCGCGCCGCGGGGTGAGCAGATCGCTGTTCGAGCAATAGCTCACGTCGTAGCCGTGTTGCTCCAGCCAATAGGCGAGCGGGTATTCCCAGCACAGCCACTCGCCGCTGCCAGTGCTCTGCGGGTTTTCGTAAATCTGCCGGTATTTTCCGTAGGGCCGATCGAAGCTCACCTCCACATCGGGCGTGGACGTCATCCCGGGCTGGCCGTTGTCGTAGAGGGAATAGGCACCCGGCCACCGGTTGTAGGCCTGCCAGGTGTTGTCGCTGCACTGAAACAGGACGTCCACCGGCCGATCGTCGCGCACAATGAAAACAACGAAACTCTGCCAATACGGTTGTTCGCTGTTGTCCGGCAGGGTCGTCAGCCGGCCGAGATAGACGCCGCTCACCCAGTTGGACGGGATTTTGAGCGACGCGCCCGGCCGCCAGCGACACTCGACTCGCCTGTGCTCGCCGACGGCCGGCTCGGGCTGCCGGGTGCCTTGAAACGGCCCAAGTATGGTCATGAGCCGCGCGCCGCGCCCGCCGTAATAGCCCGTGCGGAACACCTCGATCCTGTAGCGCGACGGAGGGTTGGTGCTGATCAGAAACTCGATGGTCTCACCCGCTGCGACGCTCTGGCGCGAGCAGTAACCTTCGATCGCTGGTGAACGATAGGCTTCGGTTCCGGCGCCGCCTTTGCCCGGCACAACGCGCACGCGGGTGAGTTGCCAGTCGAGCGCGCCCTCATGGGCGTTCTCGCTCTGAATCGGCGATGGCTTGCGGGTGCCGGAGGCGGCGCCGGCCAGCGACTCCGGGGCGGCGATAGCAGCGGTCACCGCGGTGCCGGCGACACCGGCGATGAACCGCCGGCGCCCGATGCGATTGGGATTTGCGCGACTCATGGGTGATTAGGTTCGGAATCGATCGAACGTGAGTCGGAAACGCCCGGGCCGGCGATCGACGGAAACCGGCGGGGACGATATTTCGGTTGGCGGCGCTTCACGGCTTCCGCAGATCCGATACCTCTATGGCAAATCCCTCGAATTGGTTGTCGAGGCAGCGAATGTCGCGAGCTTTGGTTCCGATGCGGATGCCAATCCGAGAGAGCGGCTTTCGAGTATCGCGTAGCACGTTTCCCAAGGCCGCGACAGATTCGGTGTCCCCGGTTATGTCGATGGCCACGCCGTTTTCCGGACCGCTGTCGACGATGCGGTTGCGCTCAATGCGGTTCCGGTGCGCTGCGAAAGCCTTTTTTTCTCCCTCATCGGGACGAAACCGAATGCCGGCCTTGCCGCTTCGCCGAATATCGTTTTCGCGAATCAGGTTGTCCGTGTCGCGGTGGCCGATCGTCATCCCGTAGTCGCAATCCTCGATGACGTTCTTTTCGACGAGTCCATGCTGCGCCCCCCAGCAGAAGTAGACGCCTTGGCGGCTGCGCCGAACTCGATTTCCCCGAACGATCGAACGCTGCGAACCGGAACCGGGGTGAATCGCCATTCGGGCGCCGTCGAGGAAGGTGCACTGCTCGACCAGCACATCGTGCGAGATTCCCCAGACGATGCCATCGCAGTAGAAATCGCGAACCGTGACCCCGCGCACTGTCATGCGATTGCAGCTGTCCAGCCGGATGCTGCCATCGTCGAACTTCCCGCGATCGAGCATCTCGTTGTGCGACTTGTTGCCGTCAATCGTAAGGTGCTCGACGATGACGTCAGCGACGTTGGTGCCCTGAAGCAGCGCAAAATTGGTGGCGATTTGCGGGTCTCCAGCGAGGTGAAATCTTTCTCCCAAGCGACGGTCTAGTTTGAACCGATTGCCCGAGGACGCCACCAGCGTCCGCTGAATGATGCTTGTGCCTTTGCCGAAGAGATCCTTGCCGACCAACCGAACGCCATCACCCACTTGAAACCCGCTGGGATCGGCCAGCGTGACCTCTTGATCCCAATGATCGCCATCGACCGTCAGCTTGGTGGCGGTGGACGATTCCTTACAGAGCACCGTATCTGCCCCGCTCCCCTGGATGCGAACGTGTGCCTGGAGGAAAACCGAATTGCGCAGGCGGTAGGTGCCCGGCAGAATACGCACGGTGCCGCCTCCCAGCCGCGCCACGTAATCGATCGCAGCCTGAATCACGCGATCGGTGGTGCCAACGAAATCAGACTTCCCGGGGCCGACGGTGATTGTCAGTCGCTGGCGCCAGTCAGGTTCGACGGGATCGCCCGAGATGGCCCGCGGGTTGGTGTTCCTGGGCGTTTCGCCTGCCCAGGCAAATCTGGCGCCCAACACGCCAAAGGCGAGACAGCCGGCAGTCCGCAGGAACTGGCGGCGCCGTATCCCTAGAGGGAACGGTGTCATGATTGATGGGCGTCGATCCTGGGATGCAACCGGGGAAAAACGGCGAAGCAGTGGCCCGGCCGATTACCGCGGGCCACTGCCAGACCGTCGTTCAAAACGAAAGGCGGGTTGAAAGCGTCCACACGCGGGGGTCGCGCACGGCGATGCGCCTGATCTGGTAGGTGTCGCCCGTGTTGGCGTAGCGGATGATCCGCGGGTCCGTTTCGTCGAATAGATTCGAGACGTTCAACTGCACATTGAGCCGCGCGCGGTCTTTCAAGCGCCGTTCATAACCGAGGAGCAAGGAGGCTTGGCCAACCGGCGGAGCGAATTGCAGACGTTTGGGGGCAGCAAGAGTCTGCCCCACCAACGTCTTTCCGGTATAGGTGTAACCCCCGCCGGCAAATGCGCCCTTCAGGAAACCCTGCTTGAAGGAATACCGCGCAAAGAAATTTGCCTTGTATTTGGCGTTGCCGACGAGTCCGATTCCCTCGCCGGAAAGGGTTTCAGCCAGAAAGTTATCCTCCGTCGCTATTTCGTCCGCAATCGTATTGGCGCCGACGCCGGTCTGAGTGTTTTGTGGGAATCGCGAGTAAAACTCCTTTTGTCCTGCCCACCACTCGACGACTTCGGGAATGATTTTGGAATACGTCCCGTCGGTGTATGAGCCGTTCACACTCAGCCGCCAGTTGCCGGGATTAGCGGTCAACGAAAGTTCGTAACCCTCCGAACTCTTGTTCCGGGATGTGGCGTTGGCGTTCGATGCCCGGTCGTCCGCTTCGGCGACCGTAATCAGGCCGTTGCTCAGCAGCGCAGTGCGAATGCGTTCATTCTGCGTATTATGTGTGCCGGCGCCGCTGAAGAGTTCACCGACAGATTCCGTGGTGTAGCGCACTAGGCTGGCATAAAGCTTTCCCTTCAACAAAGAGACCGTCATCCCGTAGTCCCTTCCGACGCCTGATGACGCTGGACCGGTAAAGACGGGACCGGAGGGTTTCGAGGGGAAAACTCTAACCGATGAGTTAACCGCGCTGCTGTTGGTGGCTTGGTTGTATTTGAACGAGACGTTCTTCAAGGCATGCCACACGACGCTAAACGTGCGGGTCTGTGGCTCGGAAACCGGGCGCGTGGGGGCGTTATCCCGGACAAAGTCACCGGTCACCGGGTCTCGCACTTGGCCGTAATCGTCGACGGCAAGGCGGTCCATTCGGTAGCCGGCGCCGGCAATGAGCCGCCCGTTGAACCAATGGCCTTGGAGCGACGCTGTGCCACTCGCGGCTTCGGATTTGTCGTTGGATGAGGCATTGTAAACAACCCACTTGGTGCTGAAGCTCCGACCCGATACGGGATCCCTCACGTTGTTGAGCAGGCCGCTCTCCGAGGGGCCGCTGACATAGTAACTGCCCCAGGCGCCTTCAGTCACATAGGTCCGACGATACGCGAGATTCTGGTCAGCAGCAGCGTTAAAGGGATTCCCGTCGAACACTTCAAATTGCGGGTTAGATCGGCCATCCTCCTTTTCAATTTCTCCGAAAACTCCGCCGCGATAGCGGCCCCATTTTCCGGCGTCGACCTCGTGCGAAAGTGAGAGTCGAGCAGTGTCTGTTTTTAGGCCGGCATTCCACTTCCGCCAGTAGGTTTCCATATACAGTCTCCCCGCATAGGGGTTGACGCCCAACCCACCGGGCAGATGCGTATTAGGGTCAGCATATAGTATGTGCGAAACCACCGGATCCAAGCTGCTAAAGTCGCGGCTCTGACGATTGACCCCGAACTCGGCGAACGTCTTCTTGCCCAACTGGGCGGTTGCGATAGCGGAGAGGGAATTATAGGGGTTGGTGCGGACCTGTCCGGGCCCGCCACTATTGATCGTAAACGAGATGATCGACGGGTCTGTGATCGGATAGCCGCCCGTGCCCCCGCCGCGCGTGCCAAGGGTGGCAATTTGTCCTCCCATGTGGATCAGTTGGTTGGAATTGGATATAAAGCGCAGCGTCGATAGGCTGGTTGAGATGCGAGAGCCCAGTCCCGCAAAGGCGCTGTTGGGGGCGGTGGCGGCGAATAGCGGACGTCCTGCATTAAGCCAGGGAACGACGCTGTCGAAGACGCCGGTCAAACGGCCCGAATTGGCCTCCACTTCGCCCTTCTCGTATTCAACTCGGGCGGTTAGCCATGGCGTTATCTCATATTTGGCCGCCAGATGCGCCCGGCGGCTTTCGGAATACCGATAGGGCTCGAGGTAACGGGTGCGATTAGCCATCGCATTGAACCGGACGGCGACCTTGTCCCCCAAGGGCTGGTTGACGTCGAGCGTCGCGCGCCACGAGCTGAAGCTGCCGCCGGAAAGCGAAATTTCCCGAATCGGGCGCTTCAACATCGCCTGCTTGGTGGTGACATTGATGATGCCGCCCGCGTTGCCGATGCCGAAGAGCACGGAATTCGGGCCACGGGCGTCCTCGACGCGTCCAATATTATAGGTGTCGGTCGAGTTTTGCCACTTGAAGTAATTGCGGGCGATATCCACCGGAAGGCCTCGCACTCGATTACTGCCGAGGGCTGAGCCCATGACGCTATTGCCCGACGAGTTGTCACCAAAACTACCAGCGTCGTCTAGATCGGGCTGAAAGTTGTTCGCATAGGCCATCACTTCTTTCAGGTCCGTAGCGTTGATATCCTTAATGAATTCCTCTGTGAAAACCGATATCGATGCCGCGATGTCTTTCAACGGGGTGTTCATTCGACTGCCGGATAGAGTGTCGGTGGCCTGATAGCCGACATCGGAGTTGCTGCTGACTTCAAACGGACTGAGCTGGATGATCGATCCACCTTTGTCGGAGGGCGAACCTGCGCTGGCAGTGGGTGGGTTTGCTGTCTGGGCAAACGTGGAATTAATCACAGCGAGGACGGTGGACAGCTTGGTGAGGAGTTTGTTTGTTTTCATCGGCTCATGGTTCATTTCTTGGGAGGACATGCGGGGTCGGTTTCCGATAGAGCGCTCATCCTAACGCTGCACCGCCCCCTCTTGCTTTAGCCGCCCCGCACTAAAATGTCGCTGCAACGACGACCCAAAAGGAACGAGCGGAACGCTCGCACAGGCCAAAGTCTGCTCCTCACGAGCGCCGGAGGGCTAGCTAGCTTGCATGGAAGAATTCGGGAAGGATCAGCCGGACTTCCGTTTTTTGAATGAGGGTGGACGGCCGCCCGACAGGTGTTTAGAACGAGAGCCGGGTGGAAAGCGTCCAAGAGCGCGGGTCGCGCACGGCGATCCGCTTGATCTCGTAGCTATCGCCAGTGTTGGCGTAGCGGAGTATCCTTGGGTCCGTTTCGTCTAAAAGATTCGAAACATTCAACTGCACACTGAGGCGCGCCTTGTCGGTCACGCGCCGCTCAAAGCCAATGAGCAGGGCGGCCTCGCCCACCGGCGGAGCAAATTGCAGCCGCTGCGAGGCATCAATCGTCCTCCCCACCAGCATTCTTCCTGTATACCGGTAGCCCCCGCCGACGAATGCGCCTTTCAGGAAACCCTGCTTGAACGAATAGCGCGCAAAAAAACTTGCCTTGTATTTGGCGTTGCCGACGAGCCCGATCCCCTCGGCGGAACGGATCTCGGCGATGTTCGCGTCCTCAATCGCGATTTCGTCCGCGATCGAGGTGCCGACGGCGGTCGGCGTGCCTTGCGGAAATTTCAGATAATAGGCCTTTTGATCCGCCCACCACGCGACGACTTCGGGAATGTAATTGGAGAACACACCGTCGGTGTATGAGCTGTTGACACTCAGCCGCCAATTGCCCGGATTTGCAGTCAGGGAGAGTTCGTAACCGTCCGAACTCTTGTCTCGACTCGTGGCATTGGCATTAAACCTACGGGAGGCCTCTTCGGCTGAAGTTATCAGGCCATTGGTCAGCAGCGCGGTGAGAATACGGTCATACTGCGTGTTGTGAGTGCCGGAGCCGCTGAAGAGTTCTCCGATGGACTCGGTGGTGTAGCGCACGAGGCTGGCATAGAGCTTTCCCTGCAATAAACTGACCGTCACCCCGTAATCTTTTCCGGTGCCCTTCGACGCCGGACCGGATATCGTATTGGAGGGCGTGGACGGAAAGACCCTGACCGATGAATTTATCGTGCTGCTGTTGGTGGCTTGGTTATATTTGAACGAGACGTTCTTCAGCGCATGCCACACGGCGCTAAAGGTGCGGGTCTGGGGCTGCGAGATCGGGCGAGTAAAGGCCGCACCGCTTCGCCACTCGTTGGTCACAGGGTCGCGCACCTGAGCGTAATCCTCCACTTCGTGGCGGTCCTTGCGGTAGCCGGCACCGGCGACGATCCGCCCGTTGAACCAATGGCCCTGCAGCATGCCCATAGCATTCCAACGGTCTTCCGGGTCGTCGACCGAATCGGCATTATAAACAAGCCACTTGGAGCTGAGGGTCCGGCCTGAAATCGGATCGGTCACGTTGTTGAGAAAGCCGGTCCGCGTCGGGGCCTCGACATAATAGCTGCCCCAGGCGCCTTCGGTCACATAGGTGCGACGCATCACGCTGTTCTGTTCGGGATTATTGCTGAACGGCCTCCCTTCGAACACTTCGAACTTCGGGTAAGAGTTGTCTTTCTGCTTCTCGATATCCCCAAAGACCCCGCCGCGATATCGGCCCCACTTCCCGGCGTCCACTTCGTGGGATATCGACATGCGCACCATATCTGCACGTGAGAAACGATCCCAAAGCCGCCAGTTGGACTCCATATACAGCCGGCCCGCATAGGGGTTGACTCCCAGTATCCCGGGCAGATGCGTGTTAGGGTCAGCATACAGCGCGTGAGAAATCACCGGATCCATGCTCGTGAAGTGGGCGCGCTGACGATTGACGCCGATCTCAACGAACGTCTTATTGCCAACCCGGGCGGTTGCGATCGCGGAGAGGGCGCCGTAGGGGTTGGTTCGGACCTGTCCGGGTCCACCGCTGTTGATCGAATACGAGATGATCGACGGGTCGGTAATCGAGAAACCGCTGAAGCCGGTGCCGCGGGAGCCGACGGTGAAGATTTGTCCGCCCAAGTTTATCAGTTGATTGGAATTGGAAATATAGCGCAACGTCGACAGGTTGGCGGTCGTGAGGCGACTGCCTAGCCCCATAAAGGCGCTGTTGGGAGCGGTCGGCGCAAAAAGCGGCCTGCCCGCGCGAAGCCAGGGAACGACGCTGTCAAAGACGCCGGCCAAACGGCCGGAATTAGCCTCCACTTCGCCCCTCTCGTATTCCACCCGGGCCGTCAACCACGGCGTGATTTCATACTTTGCCGCGAGATGCGCCCGCTGGCTTTCGGAATACCGATACGTCTGGAAGTAACGGGTGCGATTGGCCACGGCATTGAACCGGACGGCGGCCTTGTCCCCCAGAGGCTGGTTGACGTCGATCGTCGCGCGCCACGAGCTGAAGCTGCCGCCCGACAGGTAAATCTCCCGCATCGGTCGCCTCAAGAGTGCCTGCTTGGTGGCGACATTGATGATGCCCCCCGCATTGCCGATGCCGAAAAGGATGGAATTTGGCCCACGGGAGTCCTCAACCCGTCCAACATTATAAGTGTCGGTCGGGTTGTTCCACTTGAAGTAGTTGCGGGAAATATCTGCCGGGAGGCCCCTCACCCGGTTGGTGCCGAGGGCCGTGCCCATGATGCTGTTGCCAATTCCACCTTCATTGTCCCCAAAAGCTCCGGCATCGCCCAAGTCGGGCTGGAAATTGTTCGCATAGGCCATCACCTCTTTCAGGTCCGTCGCGTTGATGTCCCTTATGAATTCCTCCGTGAACACCGAGATCGACGCCGCGACGTCCTTCAGAGCTGTGTTCATGCGACTCCCGGCCAGGGTGTCGGTGGCTTGGTAGCCGACATCGGTGTTGCTAGTGACTTCAAACGGGCTGAGTTGGATGATCGATCCGGTCTTGGCGGAGGGCGAGGTAGCGCTGGCCGCGAGCGGACTTGCAGACTGGGCGAACGCCGAGGTGAGCGCAGCAAGCATGGCGGACAGCTTGGTGAGAAGGTTGTTTGTTTTCATCGGCTCTTGGTTTTTTGGGGGGAAGTCGATTTCTGTTTCTGCTGTGCGCGGGCTCCGGGGCAACGGAAGCTTGGCGGCAGAAAGCTTAACCAAGCGGTGGACGACAAAAGCTCCGCTTTTCTCGTCCGGGGTCGCCATCAACCCTGTGTCGCCGAGCAGGAGCTGCAGCGCCTCTAGCGGCGCAAACGTTCCGTGCAGGCGATTCGTATGAATGCCGTCGACGATATTGGCGTTCATGATCACGCCGCTGCCCGATTGTTCGGAAAAAACTTTCAGGGCGGACTCGGCGCCCTGTGCGGGAATATTGAAAAGACGTCTTACGCCAAGCTGTTGAGCGACCGCACTGAGGCAAAGCAGCGACGTGAACGCGCCAACGAATATCCGCAGGCGAAAGCGGTGCCACGCACACGGCAGGCCGAGGCTGGGGTGGGTTTGCAAGAGGGAGGGGTCGCACTCTATCCTGAAACTACCGGACTAGGCGGAATCCCTAAGTGGATTCATCAATTTTCCGGATGCTCTCGCCATTCCGTGGGCGATCGGCCGGTAACGCGGTGAAACATCCGGGAAAATTCATGCTGGCGGACATATCCCAGCTCGTCGGCAATCTGCTTAATGCTGAGCGGTGTTTCGATCAGGAGGTTTTTAGCCGTCTGTATCCGAGTTCGTAGCGCCATCTGGCTCGGAGATACTCCGAACACCGCCGTAAACTCGCCTCGTAGGGAGTTGTAATTCGGCATCTCCTTTATCCGTCGCGCAAACTCCGCTGGCCGGCCGGCCGTTTCCTGAATCGTCTGCCAGAGCCGCAGAATCTCGGGACGCCCTGTCGCCGGCGCGATCGATGTGGCGAACTCCCGCTGAGCCCACCGATGCACGTTTACGAGTAGCAGGTGCAGCCACGCGGCTTCTGCCAAGGCACAACTCGGTGCGCGTTGAGAATGCTCCACCGACAGCCGCATGAACAACCACTTAAACGTTTCCACTTGCGGGATGGTGAGCTGACAGGGGCGCAACGTGGCATCGGTCTTGCCAAAGGCGGGCAGTCCAGCCTCCAGTTTCGAATCCAGTGTGAAATGAACGACCCAGATGCGGGGCCGCTGCCGATTGTCGTTCCAAAAGCCATGCTGCTCACCCGGGCGGTAATGGAACAACGTGTTCGCCGCAACGGGCACCAACTGCCCCGCAAAACCGTTCAGCGTCGTGCCCTCCGTGGTCAGGGTGATCTCGTGAAAGGGATGCGAGTGCCACTGGCAGTAGTTCTGAGGCGCGGTGTGAACGCAGCGCAGCGAGATTGCCCGTAGCTTCGACCAATCGTCCGTGAACTCGGGCGCGGACAGCGGTCCGGGTGGGCTCTCCAGCCCGGCCTTTTCACGGGACAACTGCGGATGAGGGGTTTTCGACACTTGGATATGAGCTACCAACCCGTGTCCGCGTGGCGAGTGGGAAGGTGCACACTCGGCGCTGTGGCGAAATAATCATGCGCTGCGGCGAAAGAGATGCACCTAACCGCCAGGCAGAAAATAGTCCACCGTCTCACGGGTGACCGTGTAGGTTCCAGTGTTGTAATTCGACGCGATGGGGAGAATTCCGGCCGCCTTATCGTTTTTCGTGAACTTGATGGGCGAATGGTTAAGATCGAACAGCGCCTTCACGCCGAGGTAGGTGAAGAGTTCACGCTTCTGCCCCACGCAGGCAGTGAGCACGCCCTCCTTGAGAAACCGCAAGTGGGCTTCCTCCGCTTCGACACAGGTGGCGAGTATTTTTCCCACCTTGCCGGCTTCCTTGATTGCCTGGGCGATCCCCGGTCCGCTCTCGCTGTCAAAACCAGCCATACCCGCAAGATCGGGCGTGCCTTGGAGAATTCCGGCCGCGATGCGTGTGGCCTCGGCCGTGTTGCCTTTGTCCTGCTGCGGTTCCAAGCAGGTCAGTCCGGCCTTCTCGGCGATGCTGCGGAAACCGGCGAACGCCTTCTGAGCCATCTCTATTTCGATCAAACCCAGGAGAGCGACTTTGCCTCGTCGACCGGCGAGAGCCTTGACCATCGCCTCGGCCTGGCGGACGCCGATCTCGAACCAATCGGTGCCGATGAACGAGAGCCGACGGCTGGTGGGCACGTCACTATCCACGCACACAACGGGAATGCCGGCGGCGATCGCGGCATCGATGGGAGGGACGAGCGCGCTCGGGTCCCACCCCACCACCATCATGCCAGCCGGCTTGCTGGCGGTAGTCTGTTCGATGGCGGCGACGAGGCCCGGAATGTCCACGGAACTCGGGCCGGCGATGCTGACCTTGACCCCAAGTTCCCGTCCGGCGAGCCGGAGTGCCGGGTGATCGTGCTGGGTGAAGAGCGGCAGGTTGGCGTTGGCCGAGAGCCACACGTATTCCTCGTTTGGGTTCACCCGTCTGGCCCCGCCAACGGACATGGCGCCGGGCGCGGTGGTATCGCGCTTTTCACAACCGCCGAGCCCGGCCACAGCGGCCGCGCCGGCGCCAAGGGAAGCGACTTTCAACAGATGACGACGAGTGAAGATGGGGTTGGTCGGGTGCATGGGGACAATACGGGCGAAATTTCAACGCTGTTGCTTTCGGTTCAGCACCGAATCGACGGCGACGGCGCAGACAAGGACCAGCCCGAGAATGATGCCCTGCCACTCCGGACGCACTTGTTTGATCAGAAGCATGTTTTGAATCACGGCCACGAAGAGCACGCCGAGGAGCGCGCCCCAGGCCGTTCCGCGGCCACCTTGCAGGCTGGCGCCCCCGAGGATGCACGCGGTGATCGCGCCCAGTTCCTTGCCCATGCCCACGGTGCTGCTCGCGGTCGCAACGCGCGAGGCGTAGACAATGCCGGCCAGCCCGGCGAATAGCCCCACCAACGTGAACGCAATAATCTGCAGGCGTTCGACGTTGATGCCGCTGAGGTGCGCCGCCTTCGCATTCGAGCCGATGTAGTAGAATTGCCGAAAGAAGCGCGTATGGGCGAAGCAATAATGTCCCACCGCGCCGAGAAAGATGACCAGCCAGACCGGAGCCTGCAGGCCGAGGATCTGCGCCTGGCCGAGTTGGGTGAACGAAGGCGGCAGAAAGGTAATGCCCGGGCCGCCGACGAGCAGCGCGATGCCTGAGAATATTCCCATCGTGCCCAAGGTCGTGATCAGGGCGTTCACGCGCACCTTGGCGACGACGACTCCGTTGGCGAACCCACTGAGGGCAGCGAGCGCGAGACCGCCGGCAAGTGCCGCCGGCACGGGCCAACCCGCGTGTTTCATGAGCCAGCCGGTGACGACACCGACCATCGAGGCGGTCGCGCCGACGCTCAGGTCGAAGGTGCCACCGATCAACATCAGCATCATGCCGAGCGCGAGGATGCACTCGAACGCCATGTTGCGAACGACCGAAGCAAAATTATCGAACGTCGCGAATCGCTCCCATGAAACGGGAAACAACACGCGAAACACGACAAGGAGGAGAACCAGCAACAGGAAGACGCCGATTTCACGGGTCGGCACGAAGCGGCGGCGGAGTTGGGGGTCCATGGGCATCGGTCAATTCTTTCCATCCCGAGCGGCGAGCCGCATCACCGCCTCCTCGTTCGCTCCGTCGCCGCTCACTTCGCCCGCGATGCGCCCGGCGCGCATGACATAAATGCGGTCGCTGATGCGGAGCACCTCGGGGAGGTCGCTGGAAATCACCACGACGGCGTGCCCCTGTCGCGCGTAGGCGCGCAGCAGCTGGTGCACTTCGGCCTTGGCGCCAACATCCACACCGCGCGTCGGCTCATCAACGATCAGCACTCGCGGGTTCGCGAGCAGCCAGCGCGCCAGCAGCACTTTTTGCTGATTGCCGCCGCTGAGGTGTGCCGTGTCCTGCTCGATCCCGCGGCACGCGATCCGGAGCCTCGCCACAAAATCGCGCGCCGCGCCCGACTCTTCGGTGTCGCGGAAAAACCAGCCGCCGAATTTAGCGAGCCGTGCGGCGCTGATGTTGCGCCGCACGCTCATGTCGAGAAAAAGCCCGGACTCCTTGCGATCTTCGCTCACATAACCGAGCCCGGCTTCGATCGCGTCCCCAGGTGAACGGATCGATACGCGGTTTCCATCCAGCCGAATCTCCCCCTCCCCGCGAGACCTCGCACCGAAGAGCGAGAGCGCCGTTTCTGTGCGCCCGGCGCCGGCCAGCCCGGCGAGACCCACGATTTCGCCCGCTCGCGCATGAAACGAGACGTCCTGCAGCACGAGTTTGCCGTCCGGATGGTCCGTCGAGTCGCTCAAGCCGCGAACCTCAAGCAGCACCGGTTGGACGGCCTCGCTGGCGCCGGCGTGGATTTTTTCGACGTCACGGCCTACCATCAAGCGAATCAAATTATCGGACGTGGTTTCCGCGACAGGCACTGTGCCCTGCCATGCGCCGTCTTTCAGGACTGTGACGCGATCGGCGATGCGGAATACCTCCTCCAGACGATGGGAGATGTAAACGATGCCGGCGCCCTGGCCCTGCAACTGGCGGATAACCGCGAAGAGTCTGCCGGTCTCGGCGTCGGTCAGCGCGGCCGTGGGCTCGTCAAAGATCATCACCTTTGCGTCGAGCGATAACGCCTTGGCGATCTCCACCATCTGCTGCTGCGCCGGTGAGAGATCAGCCACCGTCGCCTCGGCGGAGACACCGGGAGCGACGCGTGCCAGCACGGCGGCGGCAGCAGCGTGCAACTGGCGACGGTCGACCATGCCCCAGCGCGTGACCGGTTGTCTTCCGGCGAAAATGTTCTCCGCGACTGTCAGCGGCCCAAACAAGCTACGCTCCTGAAAAACGATCCCCACCCCTGCGCGCTGGGCCGCGTGCGCACTCGTGAACCCCGCCAGCGTCCGGCCGCCGAGCGTGATTTCGCCGGCATCCGGCTGATGCACGCCGGCCAGGATATTCATGAGCGTGCTCTTGCCCGCGCCATTTTCGCCGCACAGCGCGTGCACTTCACCGACGCGAACCGTGAAGTCCACGCCCTTCAGCACCTCGATTCCGGCAAACGCCTTCCGGATCTCGCGCATGGCAAGGAGCGGACTGGGTTCCACTCGTTGATTGGTTGCCCTGTCCGTCATGGCCGCAACTCCAGCCGCACGAGCCCAAAGGGGGCCAGCTCGATCGGCAGCTCGTGCTCTGCTGCCGGGGCGAGTTCGCTGCCAATGCTGCGCAAGATCGAATCCGGCTCAAACTGCCACCGGCCTCCGGGCGAGAAATCGAAATCGAGTCGATGGGTAACCCGGGTGAAGCCCGCCACGATCGCCGTTTGGCGAATCGCGGTCAGGTTCGCGAGCCAGAGGCAGGTGGAGTCTTCGTTGGCCAACGCGATCGACTCGACGCGAAGCGGGTCGGAGGAATGAGTGAATATGACCTCGCCGCCGGCGAACGCGCCGAGCGCACCGAACGAATAGTATGCCGGAAACACCTGGCCGGGCTGCGACGGAAATCGGCTCGGTAGTGGAGAACCAGACTCGCGTTCCATGACTCCCTGCCAGCCCGTCGTCTCAAAGAATGTCACACTCGCGGCGCCTTTCTCCGCGAGATGCTTGATCATTGCCATGGTCCAGGCCGCAACGAATGGCGACAACTGGCGCGAATCCACCGGCTGCGGCAGGTCCTCGGGCGCCGGAGGTTTTTCACGGGCCGTCGCGACGGGATTGAAGCGAGGCTTGAACGTCACCGGCGACACCACTAGCGGTTTGTTCGGGAAGAACATGCGTGCGCTTTCGAGTTGAGCGGCGACGGCGGCGGGCGTTTCCGCGATCGACGGCAGGTCGAACGCATGCACCTGCGGGTTCATCGACCAATGCACGAAGTCGGCTTGTTCGTGCGGTGGCCTGAACTGGTTGAGCTGGTAGAAATCCGCGTCGGTGCCGGCGCCGATTGGAACGCCGAGCGGTGTCAGCCGCGTGTGCGCGAGGGCCAGGCTGGCGGCCGAAGCGGTCTTTTCTCCAGCGCGAAACAACAGGAAGCGGGCGACGGCGGCAACCCCTGCACGGAGTTGATGGACGAGTTCGTCGAGCTCACGCGCCCCGCCCTGCGCGGGCAGATGCACGGCGAGCTCGAGCGGGATGCGAAGCTGCGCCGACTGCTGCTGCGCCAGCTTCAACACCTCCAGCCAGTCCGCCCGACAAAGCCGCACCTCGGTTCGCAAGTGGGCGAGCCGCAGTGCGCCCAGCCGCGCCACTTCGCGGACCGTGAGCGGCTGCCCGTGCGACGCGCTACCGATTCCCAGCGCCGGGAGCGGGCGGCGAACGCCCGTCAGGGCGATGCGGAGCGGTGACCGAACTTCGGCGGCGATGGCAGGAAGCGGACGCCGGGCAATGAGCTTCAGGAGAATTTCCTGGCGGACGCGCGTGAGCGCCGGCACCTCGACCGGATAAGGGAGATGAAGCGGCGTGCAAAACGTCTTGAAGCTGGCGTCGATCCAATTGCGCTGATCTTCCATCTCGAAGCGCTCGCCGTCGAAGTGCAGCTCCGCCCACACCCCCGGCGCGACTTCATGCGCAAACGCCGCCAAGTCGTGGATACCCGGAACCGGTTGCGCTGCCTCGACCAGCCGGGGAAACAAAACCTCGGCCGGCGGCCCGGCGCCCCGCTCGACGACGCAGCGCATTCCCGCGCAAGCAGCTGGATGCAGCACACAGAAACCAATGCGATTGCGCAGAAATGTCGTTCGCGCTTCTCCGTCGAATGTGAAGCGGATGGCCCCGTCGGCCTGACCAGTAATCTCTGCCCGCCAGGCGAAATGAATCTCATCGTGTCGGTGCGTGCTGAGGTAGGAGATCTGAAAACGGTCCGGCGCCACGCTTGCCTGGAAATCCGAAATCTGGCCGGGCACCGTCTCCCAATTCCGATCCCGCACCGCAGCGTAAATGCGACGGATGATCTCGCGTTCGCCAAGCTTGATATAGCGCAGGTCGCCGTCCTCGAAGATCATCGTGAGCGGCCCGGCCCTCAACGAAATGCGATCGGTCGGCGCCGACGTCGCGGCGGGCGAACACGTCAGGGACTCACTCATGAACCAAAGTGGACGGCGACACTGCGCGAAGCAGAGTCATAGGCGCCGAAGACGAGCCGCAACGTCTTGAGGTTGTCTTCCCCCGTGGTTTCGGCGACG